>JAESRJ010000137.1 GCA_016764715.1 Kordiimonadaceae bacterium
TTTGTTATCCCCTTTGACACCCGAGGCGGCGACGTACCTCTTCTTACCGCTCTATTCAGCCAACAGTCACCTGTTGACCCTGACGCAGAAAACCAAATGGGCGATAACCAAGAACCAGACGGGCAAGAAGATGAACAGCGCTTCATTGTCGAAGTCAATTTCTCAGTCTTGGGGGCCGTTCAGCTGGATGGCAACATTCGCGGTAAGCAGTTTGACCTCACCGTGTGGTCGCAAGCCTTATTGCCCGCAGAACTTAGCAAGGAGCTCCGGTCTCTCTTTACAACTGCACTAGACGCCAGTGCTTTCACGGGCGGCTTACACTTCAGAAATGGCAGTGCCTTCCCTGTAGATGTTGCYGCAGTTCTCAAARRTCAMCACGCTGCCTARCWNTTCCYYMNAAACCATTTYNGGTAGATTAGTTCTGCTCGTTTGACCCGGCTGCGGTTCGTGGTAATCCAGAACGAGCGTTAATCAGGAGGCTTCCGTGCGTGTCATTCTTGCATTTCTAACATGTGTTCTAATTTGGGGATCTACTTGGTATGCTATCGAATGGCAACTGGGGCACGTCAGCAAGGAATGGTCCTTAACCTACCGCTTTGTGATTGCGGCAGTGACCATTTTTCTGTGGTGTAAGCTTAAAGGCCATAGCCTTTCCTTTGGCCGAGACGCCCATTTTCGTATGGCTGCGGCTGGTTTTCTGTTTTTCTCTTTCAATTATTTCTTCGTCTATTGGGGGACCGAGTATCTCACCTCAGGGCTTGTCGCCGTGAGTTTCTCACTGATGGCGTTTTTTAACATCCTGAATGGCCGCCTGTTCCTGAAAACAAAGATTGAAACGCGTGCCATGGCCGCGTCGCTTATCGGCGTTGCAGGACTGGTGCTTATATTCCTTCCGGAAATGCAAGGGCTTGACGGTTCAGGCAACACACCCTTTGGCATCATGCTCTGTGTGTTAGCCACGATTATCGCGTCGCTCGGCAACACCGTAATTGGCAGCGATAAGGCCAAAGAAATTTCCGTGATCCCCTTCAACACTTGGGGCATGGCTTACGGAGCGCTTTTCAACCTGTCTTTCGCGCTCATCCAGGGGGATCCGCCCAGCCTTGATCCGCGGCCAGAATATTACGTCGCGCTGTTCTTGCTTTCTATCTTTGGTACAGTCATCGCCTTTTCTTTCTATGTCTGGCTTATTGGCCAACTGGGTACAGCGCGCACGGCCTATATTGCAGTGCTGACCCCGCTTGTCGCGCTAACAATTTCAACCCTGTATGAGGGCTATAGCTGGACACTCTTTGCAGCGGCTGGCGTAGCCATGGTGATCGGCGGAAATATCCTGATGATAAAAAGCAAAAAACCAGCACCATAACACGCGCTGACGGACCGCAATCACTGCGACATTTCGCCGGTTGAAAGAATGCCTATCCTTTGGCCTACTGTAGCGAATAGGAAGGAAGCAGCCATATGTCTGTCATCGCCACCAAGCTACCCGCCCACAGCGCCCTCTGGAGCCACTATGAAMCAGGAGACTTCCTGGATTGTTTCTGCACGGAAGGCATCGCACCGGATTTAACAGCTAAAAAAGCCGCAGARATTGCACTAACCTCCTCYCCTGCRTGGGTTCGCGGGTTGATGGCCCTTCGCAATTCGCTGGTATCACCCTTYGGCCTTAAAACCGGCACCGAGCGGGATAAATCAGAARGTGTTTTCACGGTACGCAGCCAAACAAAGACTGAGATGATTATGGGGGAAGATGACAAACATCTGGATTTCAGAGTATCGGTCCTGATCGACGGTAATAAGTGTTATCTGGCAACATGGGTGCACCCACATAACCGTTTCGGATGGACCTACCTGCGCTTGATCATGCCCTTCCATAAGATAATCATAAGATCCGCAGTCAAACGACTAGAGCAAAGCCGCAGTCCCGGCCTAACAAGTGCTTAGTTTTGCTAAATAGACCTRTCCACACAAACGACTACCCCGCCTGRATGGCTGTGTAGGTTTCGGCAAGTGCTTCGGCCAAGACCTCAACAGTGAAATCTATCTGAGCGTGGGACACAATAAAGGGCGGGCATAGCACGAGCACGTTGCCGCAAGGCCGCACAATAAGGCCGCGCATCATAGCCGCGTTCCCTACATGATCACACAGACCCATCTCAATCGGGTACTGCTCGCGCGTTTCTTTAACCTTGCAAAGTTCGATCCCCGCAAACAACCCGCTGGCGCGCACTTCGCCAACAAGAGGGCTCGTTTCCAGCGTCTTTAGTTTTGCGAGAAAATATGGGCCAAGATCAGTTCTGATTTTATCAACCAAGCCCTCTTCCTGCAAAATATCTATATTCTTTAAAGCAACAGCCGCCGTCACCGGATGAGCGGAGGTCGTGAAGCCATGCTGGAAAATAGTTTCGTCCCCCTCAACTACTTCAACAATACTGTCGTGCACCATCACAGCGGAAATTGGTAGGTAAGCGGACGAAAGCCCTTTAGCCAGCGTCATGATATCGGCAGTAAACCCAAATGTTTCCTGGGCAAACCAATGCCCAGTACGGCCCAGCCCTGTAACGACCTCGTCAGCCACAATAAGCACATCGTGTGCGCGGCATATGCGTTCAACTTCTGCCAAATACCCTGCSGGAGGCACAACTGCGCCCATAGTGCCTTGCACAGGCTCAAGGAATACTGCAGCCACATTTTCAGCGCCTGCCTTCAGTATTTTATCTTCAATTGATTTAGCCGCTTTTTTACCAAACGCCTCGGGCGTCAAATCGCCGCCGTGGCGATACCAATACGGCGCCATCGCCCGCTCAACCGTATGGCCCGGATCAATGCCGAACGGTTCTAACATTGCGGCATTGCCGTTCAGCGCTGTCGTCGCGATCGTCGTACCGTGATAAGCATAATCGCGTGTGATGATAATCCGTTTCTTGGGCTGGCCTTTTTTGCGCCAGTAGAARTTGATCAGTTTTAAGGCTGTTTCGTTAGCTTCTGAGCCGGAATTCGCAAAAAATACTTTATTCATACCGTCAGGCGCGAGGTCCGCGAGCCGACCGGCAAGTGCAGCCGCCTGTGGGTTCGAGACGGCCGAAAAACTGTGATAATAGCTCAGCGTATTCATGGCCTCAGCGGCGGCTTCCGCCAGTTCCGGGCGACCATAGCCGATGTTCACACAGCCAAGGCCCGCCATCATATCCAAAAGCTTGATGCCCTGCCCGGAAATGTMGGCGCCTTCAGCACTGTCGATCATAAAGGGGGGCGCTGAGCGCAGGGCGCTCGCCGCAGTGAAAGGGTGAATATGGTGCTTCTGATCAAGCGCTTGCAATTCTTCAAGCGATAGCTTCGGTGTTAGATGAAGGGTTTGCGCCATTTTTCAACTCCTTTATTCAAAAAGATTTAGCAGAAATAAAGGCTTAGGGAAATATAAATCGATATAAAGTGTTGCAATCAGCGGCGCGAGGCTCCGCCCTCAGGCATAGTTCATCGCCGACGGTTCAGATACTCTGACGCGGTCACCGCTTCTTTGCGGGCATGATCTTGTATGCCAATTTCGTCGAACACCGCTTGTTCTGCTTGGCTTTCAGCAATTTTTTGCCGTTTCATTTCCTGATCATGAGCAATCTCGAACGTCTTTAATTCGCGAAATCCCTCGGCGACTTTATCCTGCTGAGCTTCGATCTCGATATCTTTTGCTTCGATAGTGTCTGCTATCTCTAACTGGCGCTTACGGACACCCCCCATGTAGGCACCCACCGACACGGAGAACACCTCAATAGAACGGCTTCGGGATTGCTGAGCGACCTCCTCTGTCATTCGGTCAAGCTCTGCGGTCATACCGTCCCGGTCAGCGAACAGGTCCGACAAAACCCGGCGCACCTCATCAAGTTCCCACTTTTTTAATCGGATAATACTGTCGAGCCTGCTCATGACTTATCCTGTTTTAATCTTATTGCTTGGTCACRGATATTGCCTCGGCGGCAGGGCCCATTTCCAATATTTCGCGAATCCGCTGATACCCTTCTAGTAAGGTGCTTTGATCATCTTTCCACTGCCCTAGGAATTCTTCGATATAGGGGTTGTAGGCGATCGCTGCATCAACATCCGGATTACTACCTGCTCTGTAAGCCCCAAGCCGGATCATTTCTTCCATGTCAGTATAGGTCGACATATAGCGTTTGGCTTCCAGAACCAGTATGTTTTCTTCATCCGAATTGCAGCGCGGCATGGTCCGCGAGATAGATTTGAGCACATTTATGGCCGGGAAACGCCCACGCTCAGCAATAGCACGTTCCATCACCACGTGCCCATCAAGAATACCGCGCACGGCGTCTGCAATTGGCTCGTTATGGTCATCGCCTTCAACCAGAACTGTGAATAGCCCGGTGATATTGCCGGCTCCGCGCGGGCCGGGGCCTGCACGTTCCAGCAAACGAGGCAATTCAGTAAACACTGTGGGCGTGTAGCCCTTAGTGGTGGGTGGCTCGCCGCCCGCGAGCCCGATTTCGCGCTGTGCCATGGCAAAACGCGTCACGCTATCCATCAAACACAGGACGTCCCGGCCTTCATCACGGAAATATTCTGAAAGCGTAAGGGTCAGGTAAGCTGCCTGACGGCGCATAAGCGCACTCTCGTCCGATGTCGCAACAACCACGACCGATTTGGCTAACCCTTCTGGGCCTAAATCGTCTTCAATAAATTCTTGTACTTCTCTACCCCGTTCGCCGATTAGCCCGATAATGCCAACTTCAGCAACCGAATGGCGTGCTACCATCGACAACAGCACAGATTTACCAACGCCTGAACCCGCAAAAATGCCAAGGCGCTGGCCGCGGCAGACGCTGATGAAAGTATTGAGCGCGCGTACGCCCATATCCATTTTCTGGCCAACGCGCTGTCTATTGTGCGCTGGCGGCGGGCCTGCCCGCAATAACTTCGGTCGCGTTCCGTGCCGGATAGGGCCTTTACCGTCAATCGGGTCACCAAGCGCGTTTACCACACGCCCGAGCCAACCATTTGAGGGAAAGACCGCGGGTTCGGTTTGGGTGATCACTGCTTTGCAACCGACGCCGATACCTTCCAGCGAATCGAACGGCATGGCAAGTGCGGTGTCATGCCGGAAACCTACGATCTCAATAGGCACCCTTCGGCGATCCCTTGCTTCGACCTCAAGCCGGGAGCCAATAGAGATATGCTGTCCAATACCGGACAGTTCAACCAGCAAACCTCGGACCCCAGAAATGCGGCCATAGCGCCTTTCTGTCCTGATTCGTCCAACTTCTTGAATAAGACTYTGCNAAATTACTCTCTAAACATCCTGTGGTAACCCTTGATCAGCGCCACCTTAACCCCTGTGAAGGCCGCCGTATGCCTCTATAATGCATCAACCCCTTTAATGATTGGTAAAAGCTGGGGGCCAGCATTTCAAGCTAGTTTCACTAAATGATGATTTTGTTAGGAAAATCTGTTAACCTTAGTTAACATTAACCTTGTAAACGCTCGTAATGTGTTGGGTTTTTTGTAAGTTTACCGGACAGTGTGTTAGCGGTCTTATTTCATGCCGCTCTATTAGCCACCTTGAACAACGAGGGGATAGAATATGCGTGTTCTTCTGATTGAAGACGATCCTACGATGACTAGAAGYGTTGAGYTGATGCTYAAYTCTGAAGGCTTTAATGTATACAGCACYGACCTYGGGGAAGAGGGCTTRGAYYTHGGYAAGCTCTAYGATTATGACATCATTCTGCTGGAYYTRAAYTTRCCAGACATGCACGGCTATGACGTGYTGAARAARCTACGDACGGCGAARGTGAATACGCCGATTTTGATCCTTTCKGGTTTRACMGAAATGGAAAACAARGTRAAAGGMCTCGGCTTTGGYGCYGACGACTATCTGACCAARCCYTTCCATAAGGAAGAACTGGTTGCTCGTATTCATGCAATTGTCCGCCGTTCTAAAGGGCATTCTCAGTCGATCATTAAAACYGGCAAACTTGCRGTTAACCTCGACACCAAAACMGTTGAAGTTAGCAGCCARCGGGTRCATTTGACCGGCAAAGARTAYGCGATGCTKGAGYTRCTDTCSYTRCGYAAGGGCAGCACGCTCACCAAAGAAATGTTCCTTAATCACCTTTATGGCGGCATTGATGAGCCTGAGTTAAAAATCATTGATGTTTTCATCTGTAAGCTGCGGAAAAAACTCGCCACTGCTTCAGAAGGTGATAATTACATCGAAACTGTCTGGGGACGCGGCTATGTTCTCAGGTGCCCTGCGGAAGAAGAAGCTGCCGCAGCTGCAAGCTAAGGTTTCTGTTACCCAATAAAAAATGCGGCTTTAAAGCCGCATTTTTTTTATACTTAGACTAAATATCTTCTGAGAATTCTGCGTGGGAAACTAGCTAGCCTACACACCCAGCCCAAACCTAACGTGCCACTGACAGGACCGCCGACTTAACCGGCGTTTACTGATTAAGCCCCATAATTTTTTCTGCAGTACCATCACTGGCCACATACATGCCGCGTTGGCCTCGTACCGGCCTGAATACGTCGGTAATACCAAGCACGGTTTCCGCTGCGCCCAAAAACAAAGTGCCATCTTTGGCTAAACACTTGGCCATGCGTTCAAGCACCGCTGACTTAGTTGGCTGGTCAAAATAGATCAACACGTTCCGGCAATAGATCACGTCAAAAGTGCCAAGGCTGAAGAAATTATCAAGCAAGTTGAAGGACCGGAAGGTCACCATTTTACGGATGTCATCTTTCAGCCGCCAAACATCGCCCTCTTGAGTGAAGTATTTAATCAGCAACTGAATAGGCAAACCGCGCTGCACTTCAAATTGGCTGTAGGTGCCAGCTCTCGCTTTTTCCAGCACTTGCGTACTAATGTCAGTACCGATGATCTCGATCTTCCAGTCGCGCCACTTATGCCACGAYTCTCGCAATAAAATCGCGAGCGAATAAGGCTCCTGACCGGTAGAAGCTGCTGCACACCAAATACGCAATCTCTTTTGCGTTCCGCGTGCTTTTTCCATGGCCGGTAGGACTTTGCCCTTAAACAGGTCAAACGGCGTATTATCGCGGAAGAAAAACGACTCGTTAGTTGTCATCGCCTCTGTCACATCGCGGATCAATCCTTGATCACCATGCACACGCAACTTCTGCACCAGCGCCTCAAGGGTGTCCAAGCCACTTTTGCGCGCAAGCGGCGTCAACCGACTTTCCAGCAAATAAACCTTGTCCGGCGTCAGCATTAGCCCTGAACGCTCTTTCAGAGTTTTTGCGAGGAATTCAAAATCTTCTGTTCTCATCTGATTCCTCCCTGTAAACGTTTTGCTGTTGCACTGCCAAGATCATCAATTGGCAATACCTCAGTACATAGTCCCGCCGTTGCGACTGCACCAGGCATACCCCAAACAACGCTCGACGCCTCATCCTGCGCAAACAACGTTCCTCCAGTGCGAGCAAGCTCGCGTGAACCCTTTAATCCGTCATGTCCCATGCCGGTCAAAATAACTGCCATRACATATTCACCGCATGCTTTAGTCGCGCTGCGGAACAAAGGATCAACAGCAGGCCTACAGAAATTTTCTGGTGGCTCTTCTGTTAAGCGGGCCCGCATAACGCCGTCTGACTTATCTACTTYCATATGCTTCCCACCAGGTGCAACATATATATTGCCAGGTTCAAATTCCATCCCGTCACGCGCTTCCTGCGCTTGCCACCCTGTGGCTTGTTTTAAGTGCTCAGCAAGGATCGCTGTAAAAGTCGCTGGCATATGCTGCGTTATCAGCACAGGCACTTCTGGCCTTCGCGTAAACCCGGCAAAAAACTTCATCAAAGCCTGCGGCCCGCCCGTTGAAGACCCAACAACCAAAATCCGAGGTTTCCGAAACGAGCCMGTGCGCAGTTTAATCCCAGAAGGGGCTGCTACCTCTTCTACCTTAACTGCATCGCCTAACCTGCGCGGCTCTCTGCTAACAGGTGATGTATCCCGGCGCAATAGCGCAGAGCGCGGAGAAACAAACCCACTGTCTTTTTTCGTGACATCGCTTTTAACGCCGCCGCGAAGCGAGACCACATCAGGTTTCGCTATTTTACGGGGCGCCGCAGTAACAAAGCCGGGTGCCGAAGGGCGCGCAGTTGGCCGTGTAAAGCCCGCTGGTTTYGCACCGGCAAGCGCCGCCGCTCCAACCGTCGTCCCTTGCAGGCTTGGCGGTAAAGCCACGCCCTTTTTCTTTCGTTCGCGCGACGCCCAAGCTTTAACTTTATCAACTAGCTCACGTCTGAAGTCGATATTAGCGTTTACAGAGCGCGCGGTTTCCGGCTTCGGCACATAGTCTACAGCACCCATTTGCATGGCTCGCAAACTAATTTCAGCGTTTTTGCGCGTAAGCGTTGACGCCATAACAACCCGAAGGCTTGGCTGCATTGCCATCATCTTAGGCAGCGCTGTCATGCCGTCCATCACCGGCATTTCAATATCAAGAACTACCACTTCAATATCATTGTTTGCTAAATGCGTCAGCGCCACTTCGCCGTTATTAGCGGTAGTCACAACAATGATATCAGGGTCTTCAGATAAATAGCGGCACAAAAAACCGCGGATAATTGCACTATCATCCACGACCATCACCCGAAAGGGGCCGCCCTTACTTGTTTCACTGTTCGTATTAGCCACTGTTGAGATCACTCAATTTTCCAACTAGATTAAGCCCACTTGCACGAATTTGGCTTCAATAATTTCGCGGTCAAATGGTTTCATAATATATTCGTCCGCTCCAGCTTCAATGGCCGTACGAATATGTGCCATGTCATTCTCTGTTGTACAGAAAACCACAACAGGCTGCGTAAAATCAGCACGCGCTCTAACGGACTTTAAAAACTCAAGACCGTCCATAACGGGCATGTTCCAATCAAGCAGAACAACGTCTGGCATGTTGCGTTCACAGGCATCAAGAGCATCTTGGCCATCAACAGCCTCTTCGATCTCAAAGCTTAGTTCTTCCAAAATTCGTCTTGCGACTTTTCGGATAACTTTTGAGTCATCAACGACGAGACAAAGTTTCATGTGCAGTAATCTCCCAATTTCACCTCGTGTTCGGGTTCCGCTCTAAACTAACGAGCGATTAGTATTATACTACGCCGCTTTTCCTTCGGTATCAAAGGTAAGTAGCTTATCAACATCCAATATGGGCAATAATTCGTTTTCCAACCGGTATATACCGCGGCTAACGTCTCGCCATTTTTTATCTARGGTCACTGGATTACGTTCAAATAGTTGGTCGTCCAATGATAATACCTCACCAACACTATCAATTTGTAAACTGTAAGGTTCTTCTCCGTGTTCCACCACAATAGACATGCTTTTTTTGCCGTCCTCTAGCGGTGGAAGGCCTAATCTTGTGCGCAGATTTATCGCCGTTACGATACGCCCGCGCAAATTTAACACACCAGAAACCCACACAGGCGCTCGCGGTATCTTTGTGATCTGCTGTGCATTCAATACATCATGGACCGCCAACACCGGTATTCCTAATGATTGGCCGTCCAACTTGATGGTCACATAATCCTGCGATCCTGTGGTTACAACACTTAAGTCGTCTCGAACAATCAGGTCATTCATGCTGCTGTTCCTTTAATCTGAAGTTGCTGAGACAAGCTGCGTAGCAATGTCTCTTTATCAAATTTTGCAACATAATCATCAAAGCCCGCTTCATGGCCCCGGCTGATATCACGTTCGGTCGCTAAAGCAGAAAGTGCTATCAACGGCAAGTCCTGCCAAATACCTTCTGCCCTAATATTTTGCGCCAGTTCGAAGCCATCCATGTCGGGCATTTCAATATCAGAAATAATCAGATCAAACATGTGTCCATCGTCTCTCAGTGCAATCGCAGCGGCACCACTATTCACCGCCACTACATCATACCCTGCAACAGTTAACACAGGCTWCAACAWNAWYRMSAAWAAAGTCACTATCATCAACAAGAAGGAGACGAGCGCCTTCGGTTGGGGCTGACGCGTCATTTGCATCACCACTTTTTAGCCAATCTGAGAATGCCAAGCCAAGGTAATGCGCCACGTCGATAATTTCTGTCGCTTTGCCGTCTATAACGGCAGATCCCACCACTCCTGGCTTCTCAGAGGCAAGTTCAATACTCATTTCCTCTTCAACGATATCGCGAATGGTATCAACTACCAAGCCCATGGTATATTGTCGGTCCGTGAAGACAAGAACGGGTTGGCTGCCTTTTTCTAGCAGTTTCATGGACGGATCAGCAAAAATTAGCGGCATCAATTGATCCCGGTATTGAACCATGTATTTGCCGTCTGATACTTCTACATCCTCGACATCAATTTCTTCTAGACGAGCGACCAGGCCAAGCGGTACTGCCTTCGGCGTTTCAGCGCCCGCGGTGAAGACAAGCACGCTTTCGGTCGCGTTACTTGAAGCTTTCCGCTTCACTTGGCGCTCTTCCTCTTCTTCTTCCTGTTCGCCAACATTGTTACTTATCAGTGCGGCAATTCCATTAGGATCAAGAATCATGATAACCGTGCCGTCGCCCAGTATCGTATTGCCAGAAAAAATCTCAATATCTTTCAATATAGGCGCTAGTGGCTTAACAACGATTTCTTCTGTATCGAATACCTGGTCTACAACAATACCAAAAGTAAACGGCCCTACTTGGGACACGACAATGAAATCATCTTTCTTTTCTGCTGTCTCATCCTCTTCATCATCATCAAGCCCGAGAATTTCGTTCAGATAAACCAAGGGCAGCAAGCGGTTCCGAAGCCTCAAAACGGGCGTATCTTTTATGTTTTCAATCCGATGTTCTGAGTTTGCAGACGCCCTTACAAGTTCAAGCACACTGATTTGAGGAACAACATAGCGCTCGTTTCTCGCTTTCACGATAAGCCCAGCCACGATCGCTAAAGTAAGCGGGATTTTGATTTTGAAGGTACTACCCTTGCCAACGATTGAAAGCATATCGATGGTGCCACCGATTTTCTCAATATTGGACCGCACCACATCCATACCAACGCCGCGGCCTGAAACACTAGTTACTTTTTCGGCTGTTGAAAAACCCGGGTGGAAAATAAATTTCTGGATTTGCCCGTCAGACATGTCGGCTAGGTCAGCTTCAGTCGCCAAGCCTTTTTCAATGATTTTTGGTATCAGTTTCTGAGCATCAATGCCRCGCCCRTCATCCTTAATCTCCAGAATGATGTGCCCGCCTTCATGRTAGGCCTTTAAGGTAATAGTACCGTGCTCGGGCTTACCTATMGCAATACGCTCCGCAGGCGATTCGATTGCGTGATCAGCGGAGTTACGCACCATGTGGGTAAGGGGATCTTTAATCARYTCAAGGACTTGCCGATCAAGCTCAGTTTCCGAGCCGACCATTTCAAGTTCAATTTTCTTATCAAGTTCAACAGTAAGATCCCGAACAATACGAGGCARYTTCGCCCATGCGTTGCCAATTGGCTGCATGCGCGTTTTCATTACGTTTTCCTGTAGCTCGGTGGTGCATTGGCTGAGACGCTGCAACGGTGCCGCGAGCTCTGAGTTGTCCATTTCACGTGTAATTTGAAGCAGCTGATTACGAGTAAGAACAAGCTCCGACACCATATTCATCAGGTCTTCCAGCAGGTCTACACTAACGCGGATTGACTGAGTGGCTCTGCTCGGCCCTGCTRCTGGAGCGCCMTCCGCGGGTGCWGCYGCTCCGGGCGCTTCCGCTTTRCCAGGYKTRCCAGCCGCYGCKGGCACCACTTCAGTGGACGAGGCAGTAATCGCCTCTCGAACCAACTCAAATGTCATGAYAGCTTCGTTAACGACCTCTTCTTCCACCTGGCACTCGRTGAAGGTTWCCGTCATTACCTTCATAAGCGAATCAAAGTCGTCATCGCCAAAGCCTGGTTCTGAAACAAGCAATTTTCCGACATTTTCMGCCGCGTCGATATCGTCCTTAAACAGCGCGAGCATCAGGCCCATAAATTTGGCTTTACGCTGRTCGGCAGGCACGCTGCCGAAAAAYTTACCCAGTGTTGTATGATTAGCAAGTCGCGACCCTATCAGGTGCGACGCCACTGCAATTGCATCTTCGCCGCCCATCCGGTCAAAGAGGGTTTGGTCCGCGGATGTGGAGGCAGGTGCTGCTGACGCGGGCTGTGCTGCTGGTTCTGGCTCTGCAGTTTCAGCTTCAGGCCCTGGCGTGTTTGCAAACACCGCTTCCAATTCTTCGAGAGAAACTTCACCGGGCTTAAGAGAACGCCCAAGGCCTGGATCAATGATTTCACCGTCAACAACATCGGGGCTGGCTATTGGTGTTGTACCATCTCCACCTTCCGCGATTGAATCCAGACGGCCAATCAAATCGCTGTCGTCTCCATCTGGCTCCTGCTCTGTCGCCTCAAGCCCCGCCAAAATCTCTTTAATCTGGTCCAGGCTTTCAAGAATTACCGTTACAGCGTGTTCATTCACCTTAAGTTCGCCGTCCCGGAACTTCCCTAAGACGTTCTCAGAGGCGTGCGCAACAGATTCGAGGCGTGGAAGCCCGAGAAAACCACAGGTCCCTTTGATGGTGTGAACGAGGCGGAAAATGTTGTCCAGAACCTCTTTATTATTGGGGTCTTGCTCAAGCTTAACCAGCTCAACATCAACAACGTCAATGCTTTCATTGGTTTCCGTCAGGAACTCATTTAGTAGATCATCCATTATAGTCGTCCTGCCAAGAAACCATTAACAATACATTGAGTGCACAACACCGTGCGCACCATTACACCCTGAACATTGTCTAAAAAGAGTTAAGAACATGTAAAACAATCCCCATTCAGTACGAATTAATTCATTGAATCAATTACAGCTTTCACTATTAGGCTCTCTTCACCCTCTTGCGCAACGGTAAGTGCACCGTCGAGTTCCTCGGCAACTCGTGCGGCCAGATACGCTGGTGCGGTTCTCGGCTCTAAATCAGCTTCCGTTAAATTACCTAAAAGAGCGTCTTTGACAACGTCYTGTAGGATAACCCTGCCACCAGTGGCTGCTACAACAAGATGTAATTTGTCATCGGCTTTATCCATCTTAATTGTCAAAGTTCCGCCTCGGATCAAGCATTCCGAGACCACTAGGCCAACGTTAAGCACAAGCTTCACAAGGTTTTTCGAACCACTTGGTTCCGTTACCTGCCAATTCAAAACTGTGCGGCTACCATCAAGCAGCAAATTGAAAGCCTTTTCGGCTTCGCGTAAATCGAGCTGAGCTGAAAACCCGCCGGCCGCCCCAAACGCCAAGCGAAAAAACTGCAATTTATTGGCGGTTTGCCGGGTAGAAGCGGTGATGAGGTCCAAGACGGCTTCCCGCATAGATGCATCTTTTTCGTCTTCAAGGATTTCGAGGCCATTATTGATCGCGCCTACTGGGCTCACAAGGTCATGACATAGCCGGGAACATAAAAGTGCTGCGAAGTCTAAATCCGACATCTGGGTATTTCCTTTACTTCCCTTGCAAGGTCAATCATCAAAACTAGCTAAATATCCTATGCCAGCGGCCAGAAATATGCATATAAAGCATCAAATCAAGCGCCAGCCCCCATATATATGTATCTAAGGAAGGGGCCTAGGCCAAGCCTCTAAACACCTTAGAGTAAAAAAACTGGAAACCAAGCCCCTATGAACACTGATAAAATCGTCGCGCCCATCATAGAAACTATGCTAGCCGCAGGCGAAATTGTGATGGAGGTTTACCGCACTGACTTCGAAGTGTACGGCAAAGCTGATCAGTCGCCRGTRACAGNAGSSSRWKYGYCKSSKSRARRAAYSMWYCWSSSRRGMCTTGNYSRMMMTSACSCCKKMAATTCCGATNKTTGGNKGAAGNAAGCRMRRYMSSAGGGMAAATNMCCSGAYWTWTCTGGCGGCACWTTCTGGTTAGTTGACCCCCTGGACGGCACCAAAGAATTCGTAAAAAAAGGCACCGACTTTACAGTTAACATTGGGCTTATTGAAAACGGCGTTCCAACGATGGGATTTGTACTCGCCCCAGCGATTAAAAAATTCTACTGGGGCATCGCTGATAAGGGTGCTTGGATGGCTGATCTGGTGGACGGAAATCTTAAAAATGAGCGTCCCATAAAATGTCGCAAAGCGGACAAAAACAATTTAACCATTGTGGCCAGCAAATCTCACCGCTCCCCTGAGCTAGAGGCCTATCTAGAGAATTTTCCCGACGCTGAAAATGTCTCAATTGGCTCAAGTCTAAAACTGTGCCTACTCGCCACGGGAGAAGCCGACCTTTACCCGCGCCTTGGCCCAACCTGCGAATGGGATACGGCCGCCGCCCACGCGGTACTGCTGGCCGCCGGCGGCAGCGTCGAAGTTCCTGGCGGTCAGCCGCTCCACTACGCCAAAGACCTTAAAACCTTCCTCAACCCCTGGTTCCTATGCCGCGCCGATCCAAATTTCAAAGTACCTGCCCTGTAAACAAAACCCAGGCGCTCGCTACCACAGCCAATGAACCCTGCCCCCTGCGGCATAAACGCCGCGCGGGCGTACGGGGTTGACGTGCCGTGCTTGCTTGCTACTCTCCGTTTAACAAACGAGGGAGCGTTAGATGACTATGTTAATAATCGGGGTAACCCTGTTTTTCCTGCTGCATTTAATACCGTTTTTCGGGACAGGCATTCGCGACAAAGCGGCATCAGCTATAGGTGCAGGGCCCTATAAAGGGCTTTTCGCCCTTGCCACTTTGGGCAGTTTTGTATTTATGGTTCTTGGCTGGCAAGCCRCTGAAATCACACAMGTTTACACGCCACCAAGCTGGGGGCCGATGGTTACGCCGCTCTTTGTTTTAGTGGCATTTATTCTGTTTATTGCCAGCAACGCTCCAACTAACATTCGCCGAATACTGCGACACCCGCAGCTAGTATCCGTTTTCTTCTGGGGTATCGGACATTTGCTTTCCAACGGTGAAAATCGCTCAATAGTGCTGTTTGTTGGCCTGATGATTTTTGCAACCTCAGCTATTATCGGCAGCAATAAACGGGATGGCGAGTGGGTGAAACGTRACAAAGTCAGCTTTGTTTCGGACCTTGTTACCGTGACTATCGCTGTTGCACTGTTCTCGGGCTTTGCCTATTTCCACGAATGGATTATCGGCGTGCCRGTYTTATTGTTTTAGGCWTACGGCCYTARCCGCTTAAGGCTTTCAAACAGAGAACGTAGCCCTAAACGCGCGTTCTCTGTGCTTTTTTATTATATGCACCTTAACAAACTACCCTWCGGTTCGCGGTGAGAAATGCCTTGCTCGGCACGTCCCCGGCCAATAAACGCCAACTATATCCCCACCAGCTCCTTCCTTTTTGCCTTGACATGAAACCAAATGGTTTTATAAATAAGAAACCATTTGGTTTCACAATGRCGKCRACGTCATTWTTAGGAGCAACAAAATGCAGGACATTCAACCGACGTTCCGGGCAATCGCTGACCCAACCCGGCGCGCGATAATTGGCATGCTGGCTGACAAGGAAATGACAGTTGGCGATGTTGCCAGCCATTTTGAYATGACCCGMCCAGCCGTTGCCAAACACCTYGGCATTCTCCGCGAAGGCGGCTTGGTAACGGTTCGAGCAGAAGGCAGGGAACGTATTCACATGCTTGATCCCCACGCTCTCCGCCCGGTGGAGCAGTGGATCGAACACTTCAGCCACTTCTGGGATACGAGACTAAGCGCCTTAAAAACAGCAATTGAAAAAGATGAGACCTAAAATGAACAACGGTACAATGATAAAAACAATCTTCCTGAAAGCCACGCCTGAAAAAGTCTGGGCGTACCTTACAGAAGCCGACAAACTTGGCGAATGGTTCCACCCTGCCAAAGAAACGCTAAAAGCRGGCAGTGACTACGCCCTTATGAGCACGACCAAAACCGATCCCGAAAGCAAGGTATGCTGGGGTGARGTGCTGAAAGCAAACCCGTTCGATCTACTGATTTACAGCTTCACTCATGACCATTTGGCTGGCCATGAGACCACAGTCCGCTGGGACCTTGCACCACTCCACGGCGGCACCCAACTGATGATGACCCATAGCGGCCTAGGCGAATCCGCAGACCCACTTGGTATGCTCACCGACCACGACATAGGCTGGGACGAGCATTTTGGCMAACTGCGCGAAGCCTTTGCCTAAAGCTCTCCTTGCCAARAGAAAAGCCAGCTCCRCTTTGGAACTGGCTTTTTATTCACACTCAACGGGTTTTCAAKTGGCTGCGCTCCGACCCTATTGCTCTTAGCAATTATGGGTCGCGCGTTGTAACCGGCAGCGGCGGTGACCATGCGGGATCTGAGGCATCATACAGTGTCGGCACCTGCCTCTCATTATAGCCGGTTAGATCTACTGACCACAGGCTCGGCTTGCCGCCAACACCGTTCCGGTACCTTGTTGTGCGGAAGAACATCAAAACCCGTCCGTTAGGTGACCATGTCGGTCCTTCATCTTGGTAAGCGTCTGTTARCAGCCGTTCGCCTTTACCGTCCGGGCGCATCACACCAATACGGAACTTGCCTTCGCCAATTTTTGTAAAGGCAATCAAATCACCACGCGGTGACCAAACTGGTGTGCCGTATCGCCCTTTTCCAAACGAAATCCGGTGCACGTCCGAGCCGTCCGCATCCATCACATAAAGCTGCTGGCTGCCGCCACGGTCTGAGTTGAATACGATYTTGCTACCGTCTGGTGAGTAAGACGGCGACGTATCAATRCCRGGATCRTCCGTAAGCTGAGTTACCACGCGGGTGCGCAGGTCCATCACATAAACGTCTGTATTGCCCTCTTCCGCCAGTGACATAATAACTTTGTTGCCGTCTGGTGAGAAACGCGGCGCAAAGGTCATATTGGGGAAATCCCCCAGCACTTCCTGCCGGTTAGTCTGGATGTTAAACAAGTACACACGCGGCTTATCATCGAAATAACTAAGGTAGGTAATCTCCTGCCTATTCGGGCTAAAACGCGGCGTTAGCACCAGAAAGTCGCCGTTGGTTAGCAACTGCTGGTTCGCACCGTCCTGGTCCATAATCGCAAGACGCTTCCGCCTCTCTGTTACCGGGCCTTGCTCTGCAATATATACAATACGGGTATCAAAATAGCCGTCTTCTCCTGTAAGTCTGCTGTATATCCGGTCAGAGATTACATGGGCAATACGCCGCCAATTGGACGCAGGCGTGTTATAAGCAACGCCCTCCATCTGCACTTCCGCAACAACATCCCACAAGCGAAACTCCACGCGTAAGTTGCCGTCTGGTGTAATCTCAAGCTTGCCGGTTACCAGCCCCTGCACCGCAAGTGGCCGCCACGATGCAAAATTTGGCCGGGCCTGAGCGGCGGTAATTTTCTCAATGAAGGCGCGCTCATCAACCGAACGAAAGAGGCCGGTCGAGACAAGGTTTGATATAATCACTTGCGATATACTGGCGCCAATATCATTGAGCGTACCTACCGGCGTCTCAGTATTCTCCGCCGAAGCAAATTCAGGCACGGCAATCGGAACAGGGTCCACACTGCCACGTGTTACGTCCACTCGCAATTGAGCCTGCGCCGTAGTCGCTGCAAATAGCATCACCAGCAATAAACCAAATGCCCTCGAAAGGAGTTTCATACCCATATCCATTATCCCCCGGCGAAATCTGCGCCGTCAAATCTAAAATCAATAGTAGTTTCGCCAATATTGAATAGTATTTTCGCAACGTCTGAGTAAGGAGCACACCCTAGCACTGCCCGACGAGCACTTTCAGCAAAAACACGGTAAAACCCGCGCGAGGGGTCATTTAAGTTTCCTACGTTCACAAATTGAGGGGAACGCAGCAGACTGCCGTCTGGCCGCAAAGACATGCGAATAACGACCTGCATCTTTTCCACGCCTTTCGCGCCGCGCGGRAATGTCCAGCATCCAGCGAGTTTTTGGCTCAAAGCATCACGGATTGACGCCGTAGCAATACGGCCTTGCAGTGCCGCTGACGCAAGTGCTTTTCTTTTATCGTCGTCACTCTTTCGTTTTTCGAGCTTTTTCTTTTCGTCCCGTTTCTCTCGACGCGCGTCTTCCTTTAGAGACCGATCGATCGTCTCAGCAATACGGGAACTCTTAAAGCGTGACGGCGGCTTTGGCTTAGAACGCGGCCTTATAGCCTGCGCCAGCCTGCGAGTTTTAGACACCTTTGGCCGCGGCTTTGGTTTTGGCTTCGGCTTTACGTCCAGGGCTGGCGTTATATCAGCATCCGTTGGCTTTGCCGGCAACGGAACCGTATCTGATGGCGCGTCTGGCACATTTTCTGCTGCAGCAGACTTCGATTGCKGCTTGTCTTCCGCRGSYWSSTGSKMWMSYWYWRKYKKKRRCYTMSSMTGTKRRRWWWTCRMMSAAAYWGWYAMWMAMTSRMKCKSRWKNTGGCKSSGGTRSGATKGSKSTWSRRCKSKCTAAATACGGCAAGCCAACAAGCGCAACAGCTACTACACCGACATGCAGCGCTACTGAAGCGACCCAGCTTATCCCCGTTTTTATTGCAGTTTTAGACGCCAATTAGGTAACCCTCGTCATACTTGTTTGGGTGCGCATGAGGCCGCGCCTCCGCGATTTGGCCAAGTTATTGTTGGTCCGTCACCAGCGCGACCCGCGTGAAGCCTGCTGCATTTATTGCGCCGATCACCCGCATCACTGTGCCGTATTCAATCCGCGTATCGGCCCGCACATAAATGCGGGTTTCTTTATTGTTGCCAGCAATGGCCGTCAGGCGGGGCACCAACTCATCAAGCCCAATTTTAGTTTCCACTAGAAATATGGCACCTTCACGGTCAATGGTGATTTCCAGCGGTTTATTATCCTGCGGCAAAACTTTGGCCTGCGCCTTCGGTAAATTCACCTGCACACCCGGCGTTAGAAGCGGTGCCGCGACCATAAATACAATCAAGAGAACCAGCATCACATCTACAAACGGCGTAACATTAATCTCCGCCATCGGCTGATAACGGCCCTTGCGGCCTCTGCCGCCTCTGCCCGACTGACTAACCGACGCGCCCATCAGTGATCTCGCTCATCRAGCTGSCGSGAYAGGATMGCTGCAAAYTCGTCYGCAAAACCYTCWATTCGGTTGGCRTARCGYCCGATATCSGTCGACARTTTATTGAASGMRATCACMGCRGGGATCGCAGCAACAAGACCAAGAGCTGTTGCTAGCAGCGCTTCAGCAATACCCGGTGCCACCGTGGTCAATGAAGTATTAGACGAAACGGCCATCGCTTGGAACGCATTCATAATGCCYCAAACCGTGCCAAACAAACCAACGAACGGCGAAGCAGACCCAATGGTCGCAAGATAGCTAACCTGGCCTTCAAGGCGGTCAAGTTCTCGGCCGGTGGTCACGTGCATCACTTTGGTGATCCGGTCCTGCACCGTTACTTTATCAATGCCGCCTTTGCGGCCACTGCCAAGACTGCGTTGCCATTCGCGCATCGCCGCAACAAAAACTGCAGCCATAGGATGRTCYGGYGCTTTYTGCATGCYGCCGTACAGYTCGTCYAAACTACKRCCCGACCAAAAYACATCTTCAAACTCGTCAGCTTTAGCACGGGCTTCTTTCACTCGGCTCCAGGTGTTAATGGCGATCGACCAACCCCAAACACTGGCTGTCAGCAACATGATCATCACCACCTGCACAACAAAATCCGCCTGTAGGAACATGCCGATAGGCGAAAAATCTGGCACATTACCGCCAAGTTCCACTGCTTCAACGGTTGGGATTTGCATCAATATTTCCTAACTCTCTTAACTCAAACGGCGCCTAGCAATCCGGGCACTCGTGCGCTAATCGCTATTTCTGTAGATGGCCAGCAGCGTTCGCTGCGTCCATCCAAGTCTGCCAGCACGCTTTGGCTGCGGGGTGCCAGCGCTTGGGCCTGCCATCATCGCCAACAACGGCCACCAGCACATCCGCTTCTGCAATCACTTCACTGCCGCGCATAATCCACTGTTTCACTTCAATCGCAGCAGCGCGTACCTTTGTGACCATACTATGGCCGGTGAGCAAATCATTCACCTTTGCTTGCCGCTGATAACTAATGTTCAGTTTGGAWACGACATAAGTTAAAGGCCCACCCTCTTCCTCAGGRATAYCAAACAAAAATTCGATATCTGCCGCCGTGCCGCGAATGCTTTCTGAGCGCACGCGTTCAAAAAAGCTAACGTACCTGCCGTGATAGGCCATRCCGCCCACATCTGTATCTTCGTAATATACGCGGATYGGRAARTGGTAAATACCTTCAATCCATTCGCCTGCCGGTGCTACAACCGTCATTCCTTGCCTCCCAACATATCCATYTGYCCGGCAGCGTCAGCCGTAGGCGGAGGGATCAGTCCAATGTGTTTCCAGCCAGCAGCTGACAGGATGCGCCCACGCGGTGTGCGCYGCACAAGGCCGGTCTGCATCAAGTAGGGTTCGATGATATCTTCAATGGCGTCGCGCGGCTCAGAGAGCGCAGCGGCCAGCGTTTCAACACCGACAGGCCCGCCGGAATACGTATCACCGATACAGGCCAAATAGCGCCTATCCATAATATCGAGGCCCAGATTATCCACCTGCAAACGTGTGAGTGCGGCGTCTGCTGCCACTGCGTCAACGCTGTCGCGTTCTGCAACCAGCGCAAAATCCCGCACGCGGCGCAATAACCTGCCTGCCACCCGCGGCGTCCCGCGTGACCGCGCTGCGATTTCGCGTGCGCCGTCTTCGGTTATGGTAAGTTCCAGAAGCCGAGCTCCCCTGCGCACGACTTCTGTTAGTTCCTCGACCGAATAAAACTCCAACCTCGTTGGGATTCCGAAACGGTCCCGCAGCGGTTTTGTAATCAGGCCAGAACGAGTGGTGGCRCCRACAAGTGTGAAAGGCGGCAGGTCGATCCGCACGGAGCGCGCTGCAGGGCCTTCGCCAATGATCAAATCAAGCTGGAAATCTTCCATCGCCGGGTAAAGGATTTCCTCCACGGCTGGATTTAACCGGTGAATTTCGTCAATGAATAGGACGTCGCGTTCCTGCAGGTTCGTTAACAGAGCCGCCAGATCGCCCGCTTTGGTGATAACGGGGCCCGAGGTGGCGCGGAAATTCACGCCCAGTTCGCGCGAAACAATTTGYGCCARYGTRGTYTTGCCBARMCCRGGMGGKCCGTRAAACAGYRYRTGGTCCATCGCCTCGCCGCGCTTTCGCGCTGCGCTGATAAAGACTTCAAGATTTTCGCGGGCTTGTTTTTGGCCAATAAACTCGTTCAGCGTTTGCGGACGAAGGCCGTGATCTAATGTGTCTGCGCCACTTTCCGTACCAGCAATAATTCTGTCTTCTTCTTCGCTCACAGGCCGCTACTCATCAGTTTYARRGCWGCWGGYACAAGCGCTGACACAGTTGGGTCRTCGCCCAGYTCGCCYGCWGCCTTTGCCACAGCGCCGTGCGCTTCTGTCGGCCGGTACCCGAGGTTAACCAGGGCAGAGATYGCRTCTTCYACKRCRCCGCCACCAGCGGGCGCACCCGCAGCACYAACSGCGGACACCTCAACACCTTGTGGCTTGAATACCAGCCCTGTCACTTTATCTTTCAGTTCTGTGACAATTCGCGTCGCCACTTTTGGGCCCACGCCTTTGGTGCGGCTAACCGCTACTTTATCCTGCGCGGCAATGGCGTTCTGTAAYTCTTCGGGCTGTAGTGTCGAAAGGATCGCAAGGCCAACTTTTGGCCCAACACCCTGCACGCTAGTGACAAGCCGGAACATATCGCGCTCAATCGCATCGATGAAACCGAACAGCGTGAAAGCATCTTCGCGTACAACTGTTTCGATGAGCAGGGATGTTTCTTCGCCCGGTGCTGGCAAAGTAGACAAGGTGCGCCGCGAGCCCTGGACCAAATAGCCAACGCCGCCAACATCAATTATTGCCCAATCCTCGCCTACACTGTCGACAAGGCCTCTCAGTTTCGCAATCACCGGCGCGCTCCCCTAATATTCTGCATCGTTGAGGCATGATGCGCATGGCAAATAGCAACCGCAAGGGCATCGGCCGCGTCTGGCCCGTTTATTTTAATACCTGGTAACAGAATTTTTACCATGGCCTCCACTTGCTCTTTGGCTGCGTGGCCTGCGCCRACAACAGATTTTTTAACATGGTTAGGCGTATATTCCGCCACAAACAGCCCTGCCTGAGAGGGCACCAACAGCGCAATGCCCCGTGCTTGGCCAAGCTTCAACGTGCTAGTTGGGTTTTTATTGACGAAGGTTTCTTCCACCGCGCAAGTGTGCGGCTGCCATTCCTGCAGYACTTCGGTCAGGCCTGTGTATAATTCCACYAGCCGTTCTGCCAAAGTTTTTTTACTATCAGATTTTACGACACCGTTAGCCACATGCGACAACCGACTGCCGTGGCTTTCTACAATGCCCCAGCCGGTTTTTTGTAAACCAGGATCAATCCCCAGCACTCGCATTTACGCTTCGCTCCTTCAAGCAGTGACAAATAGCTCGTTACTCTGCAGCTAATGCTTCCAAAACGTCAGCTGGAATGTCGTAATTCCCGAAAACGGTCTGCACATCATCATCGTCTTCAAGCGTATCRAGTAAACGCAGCATTTTYTCGGCTGCAGCCAAATCAAGCGGCATTGGATCTTTTGGCTTAAAGATCAGCTTCGCGSCCGTTGGCTCAGAGCCCAGCGCTTCAGTCAGTGCGGATACAACAGCGTGCAGATCACCGGCCTCTGTGTAAATCACATGGCCGTCTTCGTCAGATTCGACGTCGTCCGCACCAGCCTCAAGGCCCGCTTCAAACAAAGCATCTGCCTCTGCCGCGTCTGCCGGATATTCTATTTCGCCCACACGGTCAAACATGAAACCAACGGAACCAGTTTCGCCCAGATTGCCGCCTGCTTTAGCAAAAATCGTGCGCAGGTTAGACCCTGTGCGGTTGCGGTTATCTGTTAGTGTTTCAACAATCACGCCGATGCCGCCCGGGCCGTAGGCCTCATAGCGCATTTCTTCRTAATTCTCAACGTCGGTACCGTCCGCCTTAGCGACRGCGCGCTGAATGTTATCTTTCGGCATGGACTGAGCGCGGGCAGTAGCAATTGCCAGACGCAGGCGCGGGTTACTATCAACTTCAGGGCCACCCATTTTCGCCGCTACGGTAATTTCCCGGCTAAATTTGGAGAACATTTTAGAACGCTTTTTATCCTGCGCGCCTTTGCGGTACTGGATGTTTTTAAACTTGGAATGGCCAGCCATGGTTACCTTTTATCCTTGATCTCGTTGGTCCCRGTAMGGGCAGCACAAWCRGYTGCGCCCAATTGGCCCCCTTAKTAGCAGATTTGCAGCCCTTGAACAGGGCAAATATTGGCCTTGAAGCCTGCCCGGCAACACWTTAGGTTACCGGKAGAAGCGAATTRAWGTTCGGYGKGWTTATAGCGRCAGCRTTTCGCTAGCGAACSWAGRCAGAYAACSGTARGGAGTGACAGACATGGCAACACTGGTAGGAAGCTGTTATTGCGGCAATATTACCGTSAATGTTACCACTGACGTGACGCCTGCGGAGATGACACCCCGCCTGTGTGACTGCGATTTTTGCACCGCCCACGGCATTGAATGGGTATCAACACCGAACGCTGCGCTCGAGATTGAAATTCAAAACGAAGCCGCCATCAACCTTTATTCGCAAGGATCAGAAAGCGCGCGTTTCTGGATATGCCAGCGCTGCGGCGTGGTGCCTGCGGTTACCTGCGATATTGAAGGCCACAGAAAAGGCGCCGTCAACAAACGCGCCATGATCGATAGAAACGCCTTCCCGGAAACTGAACCAGCGAGCCTCAAAGACCTGCCACCCGAAGAGAAAAAAGCACGCTGGGACAACAAGTGGATCGACACGGTCACAGTGAAAGACTGTTGGGACGTTGGGCTTTAAAGTGCGCAGTGAATTGGRAATTGTAGTTACCAGCTCACATTAAATATCTCCACCTGTAATTTCACCAGGCAGATCCATATTTCTAGACTTCATTTTTGGAGTTGTTACTTCAAATTCCGCAGCTCGACCTAAAATCGCCGATACCACCTTTTCATGAGCTATCTCATAGGTCATACCCTTGCGCAGATGCGCATCCAAGGCATTGAAGGCGGCTTCATTCAAATAACGGGCGTAAACATAAGCTATATGTTTAACTGGAAACTTCAGTTTATCGATGGCCTCATCCAGTTGACATCGATCAAAGTATGTTTGCACCCCGTGCTTAGCCTGCAAATACTTATTTAATGACCCGACCATTTTGAGCGCTCTTTTTTCGAAAAAATTTCTAAACATCTTCACACCCCCTCTTTTTAAACTGACGTATAGCTCTTCCAGCCACAGAGCTCTTGGACGAATTCTATAGTCCCCAGTTACAATTTTCTTTGCATGCAAACTCGCGCAGTCATGTCGAGGCCCACCTCATGCTCGGCTTTCTGCAAACGGCGTAGGAACGGCGACATTTCTGTTTCACTAACGGGTTCAAAGCCAGCTTTTGCATAAAAAGGTGCGTTCCACGGCACATTCATGAAGGTGGATAGAGTGACATTTTCAAAACCGCTTTCCATAGCCTCCGTGATAAATGCACGAAGTAATTGCCCGCCAATGCCACGCCTAGCGTGTTCGGGCGCCACAGACATTTGCTCTAGATGGATAGTTTCGCCGTATTG
Organism: Kordiimonadaceae bacterium; assembly: GCA_016764715.1. Taxonomy (GTDB): domain Bacteria; phylum Pseudomonadota; class Alphaproteobacteria; order Sphingomonadales; family Kordiimonadaceae; genus Kordiimonas. Next base: position 24,718 of record JAESRJ010000137.1, read on the forward strand.
CTGGCCTATTGTAAAACCCGCGACTTCCCCGGAAAGGCAAGCCACATGTAGCCAGTTATGCTGAATAGCCTCTGTAAACACCAGTCGCTCCGTGGGTGGGGACTCAGCGATTTTCTGCATACCAATAGCCTCAAAAATTACTCCCGATCGCAGCTGCAAATCTCGAAGAAATTCAATCTCATTCGCCGCACCATTACGAATGGAAATTAGATTCATAAAGGATTTCCGAAATTTGCACTGTTACGCACGGTGCGGCTCGTTCAA
>JAESRJ010000010.1 GCA_016764715.1 Kordiimonadaceae bacterium
GCCAATAACAGTGGCACTAATGTGGCGGCTATTGCCGAGCAAGTGAAAGTGGCGYTGTTGGGCGAGGCCCACGGCAGGCAGTTTCCCGCCTACAGGCAATCTGTKYCSGCYRARCCYGGMCGKGMTTTYACMKCGGGYCGYTATGCYGGGTTTTTCAATGGCCAAATACTTGTCGCAGACTTTGCAATGGATGATGGCAAGCTGAAGATGAAAACGGCGCAAGGCGAACGCGTTTTTGAGAAAAGCGAGGGCGGTCAATTTAAGCGCACGGACCAGCCGTTGATCGTTGCGGTGGCGTCAGGCGAAGACAGTATTCGTATGACATACGATACGCTTGCGGTCGCATATCTTACAGTGATGCCTGCGTCGCAAGAGGGTTTTGAGATAGCTGGCAGCTACCAAAATACCGAGAAGCTACCGATGCATGTTGAGATTTCGAAAAGCGATGACGGCTACCAAATGCAGGCAGCCGGCAGAACATTGAAACTGATAGCGCTGGAGGACGGCCTCTACCAATCTGGAAACGGCGCCTATGTGTTGGGGTTCGGCAAAACAAGTGGTGGGCGCGCACAAATGACGTTGTTTCATGACGGGCTCGGTGCGGAACAACTACAAAGGCAGTAAAGCTAGCCGCAAACCTTCAGTGGGATCGAATTGTTTTCTTCGATCAGCTCGAACATATTGTCTTCTATCCAGCGGTCGAGCGCACAGATTCTTTCGCGCAAATCTTGCCCTAGCGGTGTTAGCGYATAGTCAACATGCGGCGGAATAGTGCCCCTGTCGCGCCGGGTGATCAGCTGCATTTCTTCCAGTTCCCGCAGGGTTTGCGTTAGCATTTTCTGCGAAATGCCTTCAACTGTGCGCATCAGCTCACCGTTCCGCACGGTATTGTGGTGCAACGCGTCGATAATCAGCATGCTCCATTTACCCGCGACTTTGCCTAAGAGAAAACGGGCGGGGCAGGTTTTGTGAAAAACATTGGCTACAGCGCCCGTTCTATCGCGCGGAATTTCATACATTGGCGAGCCCTCGGTAAAACAATTTGATAGGCACTAAAAGGTGCGTACTTTAATTTTTGTTCCCTATCCATGATCTTATTGCTGAAAGCTTTCACAATTTCAATACCAAGCTGATGGATTAAGAAAATGACTGATACAAAAACCACCTCTTTCAAATTGCCCGAGCCTTTTCAATTGTTAGACAAAACAACTGCGCCAGACAAGTCGGTGCGATACCTAGAAGATGCAGAAGTTGCGTTTGGGCTGATCCCCAATGTTGNAAAAGTGATGGCGCAGGCGCCGAGCTTGCTCGCGACCTATATGGCAGGATGGGACCAGTTCGACGCGACCAGCCTTTCCCCAGCAGAACGTCAGATCGTGTACCAAACAGCAAATTTTGAGAATAACTGCGAATATTGCATGCCGTGGCACACCCTGCTGGCGGAAAGCAGTGGCCTGTCGGCAGATGATGTTAACGCGCTCAGGCAAGCTAGTCCGCTTTCAGACCCAAAGCAGGAAGCGCTGCGGATGTTTGCCCGCGACATGACCCGCACGCGCGGTAGTGTAGAGCCTGCAGCATTGCAGGCCTTCTTCGGCGCAGGGTACAGCGAACAACAGGCCCTTGAGGTGATCTTAGGTTTAGCCATAAAGCTGATGAGCAATTTCACGAACGCCATCGCACAGACACCTCTGGACGAAGCAGCGCAAGCAAAGGCATGGAGGAAACCAAACCTGCGTGGTTAACCTGCACTTCGAATTCTCCCCAATTGATGAAACTTGTTGATATTGAGTGCGTCAGGGCATATTTCCGAGACCCGTATTCGTGCGAAAAAGTGGGGCGACATAGTCGATTCGATCCCCTTTATACTTGTATACTTGATTCGACCCCCTTTTTGGGAGCTGCGGCGATAAGGGGGCCGCAAAAAACCTTCGCGTTACGGTAATGTTCTTGGTGCTGTTGCTCCGAGCGTGCAAACTTGACCGATCATCCCACGGGAGGGGTAATGCGGCATACACTGGGCTAACAGAACTTCTCTCGGTTGGGGTTTGGTGGGTGACACGAGGCAATGGCCAGTCACCGCAGCCTTGCCTGCCCATAAAAAAGGGACCGCAAAAAGGTCCCTTTTTAAACCCGGACTAGCCAACCTTACTTGTCTTTGTATTTGTCGTGACAGCTTTTGCAGTTCTTGCCCACTTTGCCCATAGCGGCCTGGAAAAGAGCCATATCACCTGTTTTCGCGGCTTCGGAGAATGCTGCCGCATCAGTTTCCAGCTGGTCAAGGCGCTGGGCGAAATCATCCCAATTGTCCCAGATGATGTCCTTAGCTTCGGTGTGGCCCTTCATGCCGCGCGTATCTTTTAAGAAAGCGGCTTTGGTTTTGGTAGCAGCGTCGGCCATATCCGCGGCGATCGCAGGGAAATCAGCAATACTGCCAGCTTCCTTTTTGAAAATCTTTTTGATCTTGCCGAAGCCGTCGTTGAAATGTTCCATCACATCGTGGCGCACTTGGCTTTCTTCAAAACGTTTTTTCTTGCTATGCTCATGGCCGTCGTCGGCAAAAAGCGGCGCTGCAGTTCCTAGTGCGAAGCTCGCAACCACGACACCTGTCATCAATTTACGTAGTTTCATCTGGCGKTCCCCTTATTTTCTCGCGTTTTCTTGTGTTTTCTCTGTGGCCCACTGGGTATAAAACACCTTAACGTCTAGGCGCAGGGGGGCAAGGCCTATCAGGTCCCGTTTGCGTGAGGCCTGATAAACTTCGGTTTAAGTTTCGTGTAGTTACAGATAGTTAGCCGATAGTGCGGCGTTGTTGTGGCCTGCGGTCCCGGCGTGGCGGCTGCGCCTGGTATGCTTCTGCACAGTGGCCAGCACAGTAAGGCATGCCGTTTTCTGACGCTTTTCCGCAGAAATGGAAATCGTCATCGCCCGGATGACCAAGTGGCCATTTGCACATGCGGTCCGTAAGGTCGAGCAAGGAGACCAGCGTTTTGTCGGCCTTCTTTGCCACACGTTTTGGCGCAACCTTCTTTTTGTCTTTGTCTGTTTTCACCGGTGACGGACGGGATTTCAAGCTCAAGCGGTGGGCTTTGCCGATCACAGCATTCCGGGTCACGCCTTCGCCAAGTTCCTTGGCAATTTGGCTCGCACTTAGGCCCTTGTCCCACAGAGTGCGCAATACTTCGATTCGGTCTTCCGTCCAGGCCATTTTGATCCCTTATTACCGGTGGCTATAAAATTTATCCCGCCAAGCGAGTTAATGTTGCTTATATCCCCCCCTTGCCCCTCTTGCCAAGGCCCCATCTGACATCATATGTAGAGTCTATTAGAGAAAAGGGGCAGTTTCGTGCAAGAAAACGCGGAAAATGACTATCAGGAAATAGGAACAAGGACCATTGGGGTCGTGAATTGGGTTGGTTTGATGACCCTTTATGGTCGCGAGTCGCGCCGATTCATGAAGGTCTGGACCCAGACATTAGCCGCCCCTGCGGTGACTACAGTTCTCTTTATGATTATTTTCTCACTCGCGCTTGGCGGCAAGGGCCGTGAAGTGGCCGGTTTGCCCTTCGCTCAGTTTCTCGCACCCGGCCTGATGGTTATGGCGATCATTCAAAATGCTTTTGCCAATACCAGYTCGTCGATTYTGATCTCAAAAGTGCAGGGCAATATCATTGATACCCTGATGCCGCCGCTCTCCGCGCTTGAACTTACCATCGGTTTTGTCATGGGCGGGGTCACGCGCGGCGTTGTTGTAGGCCTATCGGTTGGGATTACCTTCTACTTGATGCCGGGCATTCCAATGGAAATTCAGCATTTGTGGGCGATCCTTTATTTCTCAGTGGCTGCCAGCGCCATGTTGGCACTTGTTGGTATTCTTGCGGGTATCTGGTCAGAGAAGTTTGACCACCTGGCAGCTGTCACCAATTTCATCATCGCACCACTCAGTCTGCTTTCCGGGACTTTCTATTCCATTGAACGCCTTAGTGAYGGCTGGCGGGTGTTTTCGTCGATCAATCCGTTCTTCTATCTGATTGACGGCTTCCGGTACGGCTTTRTCGGCAGGGCAGACAGTAATCTGACAGTCGGTGTTCTTTACACATTGTCGCTGATCATCGTGCTGACAATTGCAGTCTATATAGTATTCAAAAAAGGCTACCGCCTAAAGGCGTAAAAGGCCCAGTTTGAGACCGTTTCAGGCGCAACAAAAGTGTCAGTTAATCTAACGTCAGAAATAACTTCGCTAGCATTGACTTCGCTATTTGCCGGGGGCATCCTGCGGCCAATTGACGGCGTGCTATCGGCCAAGCCCACCAAGGCCAAAGGCGYCAAANTTTTTACCTGTTCACAGATGTTGGCCGCAGAGCCAGCCGAGAGGGAGACAAAGCGTGATTACACCTATTTTACCGACATATGGCCGCCAGCCAGTGGCATTTGAACGTGGTGAAGGCATGTATCTATTTGATACGGACGGTAAGAAATATCTCGATTTTTACGCGGGTATCGGTGTGATGTGCCTCGGCCATTCGCACCCTACATTGGTCAACGCCCTTATTGAGCAAGGCAAGAAACTTTGGCACACAGCCAACACCTACCAAATTCCTGAGGGCGAGAAGCTGGCCCAACGCTTGGTAGACGCCAGTTTTGCCGATACGGTTTTCTTCACCAATTCAGGTGCCGAATCGATTGAATGCGCGATCAAAATGGCGCGGAAATACCATCATGATAAAGGCAACAAAGGCCGTTACCGTTTGGTGACAATGGCGTCAGCTTTTCACGGCCGCACGCTTGCTGGCATCGCCGCCGCTGGCCAGGAAAAACTAACCAAGGGTTTTGAGCCGCTGCCTGACGGTTTTGACGTGGTGCCGTTCGGTGATCTGGACGCTGTAAAAGCAGCCATTGGCCCTGAAACTGCGGGCATTATGGTTGAGCCCATACAGGGTGAAGGCGGTATCCGGCCCCTACCAGACTCTACACTGCAGGCGCTGCGCAAAATCTGTGACGATGAAGGCATTTTGCTGATGTTCGACGAAATTCAGTGCGGCATGGGGCGAACGGGCAAATTGTTCGCGCACGAATGGGCTGGTGTTTCCCCAGATATTATCGCGGTTGCTAAAGGCATTGGTGGYGGTTTCCCGCTCGGMGCTTGTATGGCAACTGARGACGCKGCGTCTGGCATGATCGTTGGCACCCACGGCAGCACYTACGGCGGYAACCCGCTGGCGATGGCAGTGGGCAATGCAGTGCTGGACGAGATACTGGCACCGGGTTTCCTTGAGCATGTGGTGGAGATGGGCGACATGCTGCACGCGCGGCTGGCTGCCTTGATGCAGCGCCACAGCAATTTGGTGACAGAAGTACGCGGCAAGGGCCTGATGGCCGGTATCCGTGTACCGTCGATACCGACCAAAGAGATTGTAACGGACCTGATTGGCCGCGGCATGCTGCCAGCGTTTGCAGGCGATATGGTGGTGCGCATGCTGCCGCCATTGATCCTAGACGAGACCCATATTGATGAGGCCATGGAAACACTTGATGCCTGCCTTACCGATTTGGCGAAAAACGAGACGTAACTGAACCCTAAATTTAAAGGACCAAACCCCTAAATGACTGCCCCCTTAACAGCCCCCCTAAGCGCTACTAGCGCGAACGGACATTTTATCGATCTGAAGGATATGCCCAGCGAAGTWTTGCGGCACATTCTTGATACGGCAAAGGTCTGGAAAGAGGCGCGACGAGGGTTACCGAAAGGCGCAGTTGATGAGGGGGCACCGCTTGCAGGCTATGCGCTGGCGATGATTTTTGAGAAATCATCCACCCGCACGCGCATCAGCTTTGAGATGGCGATGCAACAGCTCGGCGGCAAAAGCCKYRYCMKSCWMGKCGATNANATMKRYMGCYYKGTCNCGGCNNGAARCSGTSSSTGATAYSGCNNNGRTSMKCARSCNCTANGYGGMYGCSATYAWNGNATCSKCKYSAATGCGCACGCCGTGGTGCAGGAGCTTGCGGACGCAGGCGACGTGCCGGTAATCAACGCGCTGACAGACAGGTCGCACCCTTGCCAGTTGATGGCGGATATGCTGACGATCGAAGAACGCTTCGGCTCGGTTGAAGGCCGCCAGGTGGCATGGCTCGGGGACGGCAACAATGTTGCGACCTCGCTTATTGAAGCGGCAGTTCGTTTCAATTTCCCTCTCACGCTCGGCTGCCCAGATGCCTTTGCGCCGCCGGCAGATGTGCTTGCATGGGCGAAAGCCGAAGGCGGCGATATCACAGTAACGGATGACCCGCAGGCTGCCGCAAAAGATGCGCAGGTGGTTATCACCGATACATGGGTATCAATGGGGGATGATACTTCGGACGGCCGTATGAAAACGCTCGCACCGTTTCAGGTGAACGATGAGCTGATGGCCGAAGCGGCTTCGGATGCGATATTCCTCCACTGTTTGCCTGCACACCGCGGTGAAGAAGTAACCGCCAGTGTGCTTGATGGCCCGCAGTCCCTTATTTGGGATCAGGCGGAAAACCGATTACACGCGCAAAAAGCCATATTGGCTTGGTGTTTGGGTGCGATCTAACAAACACAGCCATTGTCTTGGGTCGCCTTTTGAGGCGGCCTATTTTTCCTAGTTTTGGAGTAGCCGAGTATGATTACCCTGCACAATTTAGAGAACTCGCAGTCGATCCGTATCATCTGGCTTATGGAAGAGCTGGGCGCAGAGTATGAGATCAAACATTATGGCCGTTCAGGCCCAAATGGTTTGGCACCGGATGATTTGAAAAAACTGCATCCTATGGGCACCTCGCCGACAATAACTGACGGCGATCTCACACTTGTAGAGACCAACGCAATTGTTGATTATATTTTGGATCAGAACCCAAAAAGCGCGCTGCGCCCTAAAGCTGGTAGCGCCGAACGCGTGCCGTACCTTTATTGGCTGCACGCGGCGCAGGGTAGCTTCCAGCCACTTCTAWCCGATACGCTAGTTTTCAAACGCCTTATTGCCAAAACGCCTTTTGTGCTGCGTCCGCTTATCCGATTGGTGTTGGGCAAAGCAGAGGCCGTGCTGTTGAAGCCGCGCTTGGCCAAGATCCTTGGTCTTGCAGAAGAAACGCTGTGCCAATCACGCTGGCTGGCAGGCGAGAAGCTGACAGCAGCCGATATAGTGATGGGTTACTGCCTTGAAGTTGCTGAAGTACGCATTGGTTTTGACGGTAAATACCCGGCCATTGAGGGCTTCCTGAAACGCATGCGCGCGCGGCCACACCATAAGCAGGCGATGTTTAAAAACGGCTTATTTGAACCGATTGTAGACTAAGACTTTATCCTAAAGGTATGCCCTCGGTCTGATCAAAAATACCTGTTCAAATATTGCTATTCTTTGTGAACGGAAAGCGTATAGTTTTGCCTTGAAGAAAAAGGGGAGATCCAGTTGAGCACTATAGAACCGAAAGCCCAGCATTATAACTGGGATGCCATGCCGCTTGAAACGCTGAACGACGACATTGACCGCCGCCTAATCACCGGCACGGGCATGATGATCGCCCATGTGTATTTGAAGAAAGATGCCGTCGTGCCGATGCATGCGCATCATAACGAGCAGATCACCTACATTCTCTCCGGCGCGCTCAGGTTTAAACTTGGTGATGACCAGCTGGAAGAAGTAACCGTTCGGGCAGGCGAAGTGCTAGTGATTCCGTCCAACTTGCCGCACAGCGCAGTGGCGCTTGAGGACACACTTGATGTAGATGTTTTTAATCCGCCGCGCGAAGATTGGCTTGACGGATCAGATAGTTACCTGCGCGAAGGCATCTCCAAATGAATGCAAATGTTGGCGCCCCCACTGCAGATATTAACGCACTTTTAGCGAACTACAGTCTGCCGACACCTCTCGGATTTGGCGTTGAACTTGCACCCATAATGTTTCGGGCCGACTATAGGGACGGTGAATGGAGTGCTGGCCAACTTGAGCCTTTCGCTCCTATCGCTATTAACCCTGCGGCCACTTGCGTGCAGTTTGGCCAGCAATGTTTTGAAGGTATGAAGGCCTACCAGATCGYGCAGAGCGAACCGTATCTTTTCCGGCCAGAAAGCAATTATGCCCGCTTCCAGCGCTCGGCTGCGCGGCTCAGTATGCCCGCGCCGACGCCAGAGCTGTTTGGGAAAGCTATCAGCCAGTTATGCGGTGCGTTTCAAAGTTTTGTGCCCGGCGACAGTGGGCAATCGCTGTACCTGCGGCCAACCCTTCTAGGGCTTGATCATACGTTTGCGGTGAAAGCATCGGACAACTACTGCTTTTTGCTGCTCGCCAGTCCGTCGGATGCCTATTACGGCAAGCCGATTAGCATCATGATTGAGCGCGAGCATTCGCGTGCTGCTATGGGCGGCACGGGGGCTGAGAAAGTAGGCGGCAATTACGCTGGCTCGTTGCTTGCSACCCGCAAAAGCATCGATGCTGGCTTTGACCAGCCGCTTTGGCTGGACGCTGCGTCGCACAGCGCGATTGAAGAACTCTCGGGCATGAACTTTATGGCAGTGATTGACGGGGCGCTGCATACGCCGTCCCTTAGCGGAACGATACTGCCGGGCGTGACTCGCAGTTCGCTTTTGAAGCTCGCCGCCAGTATGGGGCTCAAAACAGTTGAACGTTCCATGTTGATCGCTGACCTTATGGCCGATGTAAAAAGTGGTGCCTGCAGCGAGCTTTTTGCCTGCGGTACAGCCGCCATTATTAGCCCAATATCCGCAATCGGCGAAGCGGACGGCAACCGCTTATCTTTGCCAAAAGAAAATCCCGTTACGACAAAGCTGAAAACTGCCTTACTGGATATTCAGGAAGGCCGCGCGGAGGATGCTTTTGGCTGGACAGCCAAAGCCAGTGATCAACAAGGCCTGATCAACCGTTTGAAAGTCTGAAAGCGTTAAAACTACTATCATTTTTTGATTGAGGGGACGGACCATGGATTTACGAATTGCAGGAAAATCAGCGATTGTTTGCGCGTCCAGCAAAGGGCTTGGCAAAGCCTGTGCAAAGGCACTCGCGCAGGAAGGCGTTAATGTCTGGCTGAATGGCCGCACCCTGGAAACGCTTGAAAGCACGCTTGCGGAGATTAAAGCCGTTAGCACCGCCGAAGTGCATATAGTGGCCGCTGACGTCACCACAGAAGAAGGCCGGGACGCGCTTTTTGCGGCTTGCCCCACCCCCGATATTTTAGTGAATAACGCCGGTGGCCCGCCGCCCGGWAACTTCCGTGATTGGGGCCAGAAGGAATGGTTCGACGCCGTCAACGCYAACATGTTCACCGCCATTGATATGATCCGCCGCTCGCTKGACGGCATGATGGRSCGCGGYTTYGGCCGGATTGTGAACGTCACCAGCGTAGCGGTGAAATTACCGCAAGCGGAACTGGGTTTGTCAAACGGTGCACGTGCTGGCCTTACAGGCTTTATTGCCGGTATCGCGCACGAACCTGCCGAGCATAACGTGACCATCAACAACCTGTTGCCGGGCTTCATCGATACCGACCGCATGCGCGGTGTGYTGGCAGCCAAAGCAGCCAGCACCGGCGCAGACGTGGACAAATTCAGCAACGGCTTCTTCCAGCGCATCCCCGCCAAGCGSCCCGGCGACCCYGACGAGTTTGGYGCCACYTGYGCCTTYCTYTGCAGYGAGCAAGCGGCCTATATTACAGCACAAAACATCCTGATGGATGGCGGGCTATACCCGGGCATGCTTTAGGCTCAAGTATCTGTAGGAAATTTTTTGAACACTCGTATAAAAACTGAAGCAGCGGCATATGAGTACGCTCAGAAATACGGTGCAGTTCGATTAGAGCAGATAGTTGTGTGGGCGGATGAGAAAATTGCTGAGATAGACGWGCCAGAAACCGCGTTGTTTGACATTTCGTTGGCGCATTCGTTAAGCGAGACTATTTCTCCTTTGAATGCTCTCGGTGGGAAAATGACGACAACTCCTGTCCGAGGTAAAGTTTTTCATCATTTTCACAACAGTTTGCTAGGAAGCGATCCGGACTTTGAACAGGTGTCAAAAGGCCTCTATTTCATGGCCGTGTATGATAACTTTGATCTCGCGGGCTCGAACGGAAAAGAGATGTGCGGTTTTTGGGAAGATTTAGATTTGGCCAATTCGGGAAGTCATGGCGATCCAGCAGAAATCAAAAGCGCCTTGCTCGCGTTTCTGAAGAAAAACAAAACGTAACCCCCGAATTACGCAATTTAAATGGTCCAAATATTGACAATCCAGCTAAGCAATCTTAGATACCCCGAAATCTATATGTGCCAAAAAGGATACCCCGCGCGTGACTGATACCCCTATTGTCGTGACCGACCCGGCTGATAGCCGCGATAATGAAGTACGGCCTTTTCAAATTGAAGGCATGTCGGATGAAATGTCTGTGCGCGGTCGTGCGGTGCGACTTGGCACTGTCGCTGACCAAATTCTCAAGGCGCACGATTATCCTGATGCTGTTGCAAAAATTCTCGGCGAGATGCTGGTGCTCGCTGGCATGCTTGGCTCGATTATGAAATTTGACGGTATTGTCACCATCCAGACCAAATCTGGTGGCCCTGTGCCGATGATCGTTGCCGACTATGAGCGCCGGGAAGACGGTGTAGGTCGCTTGCGCGGTTACGCYGATGTGGAYGCGAAAAWGCTCTCYGTWTACGGYAAAAACCCGAGCTTCAAYGGCYTGATCGGGTCKAAATCRGGCTATCTKGCGCTGACRATYGATCAGGGCGAAAATATGAAACGYTATCAGGGCATTGTTGATCTGAAGGGCGAAACACTTTCGGAAGTAGCACGTAATTATTTCAAAGACAGTGAGCAAACGCCCACTGAAATTCGTCTTCACTGCGACAGGGATGCTGTTACAGGCAACTGGCGCGCAGGTGGCATTATGGTGCAGCATCTGGCACGCGGAGAAGCAGGCCGCGAGCGTAATCTGGACCGCGAAACCAAAGAACAGTGGAACCGTGCGTCCATTTTGATGAGCAGCGTGAAGGCGAGTGAGCTTCTGGATCCGATGCTTGATAGTGATGCGCTGCTGATGCGCCTTTATCACGAAGACGGTGTGCGGGTGTTTGAACCTGCTCATATGATCCATAAATGCCGCTGCTCGCGTGAAAGGTTGCTGAGCGTACTTCAGGGCTTCAGCGAAGATGATGTCGACCACGCCACCAAAGAAGGCACCATCGATGTGAACTGCCAGTTCTGCAATACCACTTATGTTTTCACCCCCAAAGAGGCCCGAGCCGGTAAAAAGCCAGCGTAAGGCGTTGGGCTAAACGGGCGAGTATCTAATAACCCTAGGATTGCCGTATTTGCATTCTAGTGGATGTGGGCGTTGTACAGTGAAGTTGACGGAGGCACATGGAATTGGAATCGCCAGMAAAATCAGGYCTTGGAAAATCATTTTTCAATAACCGCAAACATTACCCTCTAGATGGGCCAAAGTCAGCGGATGCTTCGCACCGGCTTGCGGGGCTCGATCTTGCTCGGTTTTTGGCGTTCTTTGGCATGGTGGTGGTTAATTTCAGCGTTGTTATGGGCGCTTCTCCAGGCATTGATCTGTGGGCCAATTGGATTAGCACAGCATTTGAAGGACGAGCGGCCGCTAGTTTTGTTGTTCTGGCGGGTGTTGGTCTCGGGCTGGCGGCGATACGGTCAAGTGTAACGGCTACTCGTTTGGTAACTTACAAAAGAGCATTGTTCTTGATGGTCGTCGGGTTGTTGAATAGCCTTGTTTTTTCGGGCGATATCTTACATTTTTACGCTATTTATTTTGTTGCCGGGTCTTATTGTCTGGGCTTGTCAAGTAAGCAGCTGTTGCTGGCGATAGCAGTGCTCGTTGGCGGATTTATGGCGCTTCTGCTGGTGTTTGACTATGACGCGGGGTGGGATTGGGACCTGTTAGTTTATAGTGGCTTTTGGACTATTGAGGGTTTTGCGCGCAACTTACTTTTCAATGGCTGGCACCCTTTTGTACCTTGGTTTTCTTTCTTTTTGTTTGGTATTTTCCTCGCGCGTATGAAACTGAACGACCCCAAGGTGTGGACTATATTGTTCCTGGCGGGCGTCGTTAGCGTTGTAGCAGCGGAGGTTTTATCAACCTATTTGATGCAGGTCATGCCAGTGGTTGATGGTCAAAGCCTAGGCGTATTGTTTGCCACTAAACCGATTCCGCCGGGCCCTATTTATATGCTGAACGGCATGGGTGGAGCAGCTCTTCTTATCGGCCTGTGTCTGCATATAGAAAAGCTATTAAAAGGCACTTTTTTGATTAGGGTTTTAGCGACTACCGGCCGACAAACGCTGACGTTATACCTAGCCCATATCTTTATCGGCATGACTGTACTTAGCGCATTGAACATGCTCGCGGGTCAGTCTCCAGCGATGCTACGGCCTACTGTAGCGTCCTTAGTTGCTACTGCGATTTTTTGCTGTGTTGCCGTTATCTACGCCAATATCTGGTCGCATTTTTTCAAGGCCGGGCCGGTTGAATTGCTGATGCGTAAGCTTGCTGGGTAAGCCTAGGTGCAAGCTATTACATTTCTCAGTGATTAATTGGGTAGGCCGGTACCGCCAGCCGTTTGGCCAACGCTATTTTTTATTGGTGTCAGAGGCTTTAAAAAAGTGGGCAGCTTGCTCGGCCGCAAACTTAAAGGCGAGCGGGGAAAAATAACTGGTTGGCAATTTTTGTGTATCAGTCATCGCGGTCTCCACGGCGTCGCCGTATGCCGATTTATCTTCCGCGGCGAGTAGTAAAAAGGTCCAGTTTTCATGAAAAGACGGGACCAAAACGCTGTAGGGCTTTAACCAGTGAAAAAAGGTTTTTAGCTTCGGGAAAATGCCTTTGAGGGCGCTGGTTCGCTCCCCAATTTGCATGACAATACAGCCGCCTGGGTTGAGTGCTGATTTAAGCAGGCTTAAAAAGCAATCGTTGAACATTAGGCAGTTTGCGTCAAAGGCACCGTCATCATCAATTGGGTCAAGAAGATCAACCACAATAGCGTCGTAACCGCCCTTAAAGCCTTCTAGATGATCAAAAATATCCGCTTCGATTATAGTAACGCGCGTATCGTCAAAGGCGCCGCGGTGCCAACTTGGCAAATGTTCGCGCGCGGCCTTAATCATGCCCGCGTCAATCTCAACCGCATCAATTTCTTGTACACTGGGGTGCCGAAGCAATTCCCTTAAAGAAGCGCCTTCTCCAGCGCCCGCGACCAATATTTTCGCGGGTAGCCCCACATGTGCAAGAACCGGGTGGACAAGCATTTCATGATACATGCCTTCATCTGCTTCAGTAGATTGAATAATCCCGTCCAGAAAAAGCGCACGGCCATATTTCCGCGTATCTGCAATCAGGATTTCCTGAAAATCAGTTGTGGCCGCGAGTATTGGCTTAAAGTCCAAATGGCCAATTTCCACGCCAAAAGCATCGGCGTTTTTTTCGAAGTAGGTTTTGTTCATGTCAGCCTTCTAGGCGAAAGCATGGGCCGGCGTCAAAGTCTATCCTGCGGCGTTCCAAAAACGCCGTATTTGAGGGCCTCGTTTCTTACTGGCCAAAACGTGGGTTACCGCGTCCAGAAGCGTCTCTGGGGCGAAGGGCTTATCTAACATTGCGTCAGCACCGAGCAAAGAGGCCGTGGACAGTAAAATACCTGTGCCGGCAGCTTTTTTGTTCACGCCCTCGCGCTGTGGCCCGCCACCAGTTATTGCGATAACGCGTAAGCCGGGGAATTGCTCACTTATATCGCCGATAAATTCGATTCCTTCTTTTTCAGGCATGATTATGTCAGTAATSACTAAATCAAACTCGGCTTCCTCAAGCATTTCCTCGGCTTCTCTGCCGTTCGCCGCTTCAGTGATTGCATGGCCTTGTGCTTTCAGCGCCATCCGCATGCTCAGRCGCGAGTTTTCTTCGTCGTCGACAACTAAAATCTTGGCCATGTCTGGCTCCTGCTTTGTATCGGGCCGTCTGGAATGATTCGAAAATGAATACTTAAATATAGCACATAGTTTTTAAGGAACTCTCAATGCGGCCGATAATTTGCTCGTTGGGATCACGGAGGAGATTGATAGACAAATATAGGCTTCTTTAACTTTTTTATGGTGAAATCAGGTTTCCAACCGTTGAGAGTTTGCGCAGTGCTGTGTCCCATGGGTTAAAGGGTTTTAAATACAGCACTAATTTTCTATTTTCCTGAGAAGGGCGCTTTTTTGTGGCCGGATACCACTCTAGAAAATACATGTTGTTGGCATCTGTCTCAGCAATCGGCTTAAGCCACGGCGTTTGGTCCGCCCATTTGCTTGCACAGGAAAACGCTGTTGGCTCCCCTATTGAAGAAATAATGGTAACTGCGACAAAACGCTCAGCCAGCACGCAGGATGTCGCGGTAGCCGTGAGCGCGATTACCAGCGACGGTATTTACCAACAAAATATTGGGAATTTTGACGATTATCTTCGGTACCTACCGAATGTTACAGCAGGTGGCCGTGGCCCGGGCCAATCAACGGCCTTCATCCGCGGGCTATCAGTTCAGCCTATCACAGTMTTGCTTTCGGGCGCACAAGGCACCACCCCGAACGTTGCGCTTTACTTGGACGAGCAGCCAGTCACAGCGCCCGGCCGCAACCTCGATGTATATGCGGCGGATCTTGCGCGCATWGAGGTATTGCCGGGACCACAAGGAACTTTGTTCGGTGCCAGTTCACAGGCTGGGACTATCCGGCTAATAACAAACAAGCCCGATCTTGATGAATTTTCAGTCGAAGTGAATGCCAGTTTATCCACGACGAAAAACGGCACCATCAGCGAGAGCATCGAAAGTGTTATCAACATCCCGATAGTCTCGGGAAAACTCGCCTTGCGTGTGGTCGCATACAATATCGAAGAAGGTGGGTACATTGATAATGTAGCGGGCATCTTCTCGCTTGATCCGGCGCTTAACCCAGWAACCTCCGTGGCGTCCTTGCCAGCCAGCACGACATTCCTATCAGCGGATAATGCCGCCTTGGTAGAAGAAAATTTCAACGATAGTTTTTATAGRGGGATACGCGTCAGCCTRGSWTACRSGATMAAYGAMGATTGGGATTTGCTGCTKCAGCATACCAAGCAGGATTTGGGTGCAGACGGTGTATTTGATTATGACCCTGAGGTCGGTGACCTTGAGGTGACGCGTTTTTTTCCAGATGAGCTGGACGACGGATTTGACCTCACAAGCTGGACCTTGGAAGGCCGTCTGGCAATGCTGGATATCGTCTATACCGGCGGGTATCTGGACCGCGAGGTTACACAGTCGGTTGATTATACCGGCTATAATAACACCGGCGCTTTCATAGCCTATTATACGTGCAGCTACGACGCAGTGCGCGCTTGCCTAGACCCTACAAAGGGGTTCGAGGGTCAACAGTTTCATACGCGCACGACACACGAACTGCGGATATCAACGCCTAAAGAAAATCGGCTGCAATTTGTTGGGGGTATTTTCTATGATGATTTCAAAATCGAAACGTTGGATAACTATGTTTATGTTTCCGTGCCGGCACTTGGGTTTGCCCCCAACGCGCCGATTTCAACGGCCAATAGCATTGATCCTTCAACCCGCAGACCCGGCATTGCGTTTTTTAACGATATTACCCGCAGCGAAAAGCAAATAGCCTTCTTCGGCGAGGTTTCCTACGCGCTTGTGCCAGACTCGCTCACGGCAACCATCGGCGCCCGTTATTATGAGATTGAACAGGACTTCACAGGCTCGTCCAATTTCGCGGCTGGCCCCTTTTCGGGATCCGTTGATAACGACGCCGGGCGGGATTATGATTTATCGGGTGGGCACAGCGATCAGCCGATAAAGTCTGATGATGTGATCCTCAAATTTAATGTCAGCTACACGCCTTCAGATGACCTGCTTTTCTACGCGACTTATTCCGAAGGGTTTCGCCCTGGCGGCTTCAATCGCGGTGGCGGAATTCCGTCCGCCAATCCGTCGTTCCCTACTGTGAATGTTACCTACGATACGGACGATGTGAAAAACTACGAAATAGGCTGGAAAATGACTTTGGCGGACGGCCAGTTGCAATTTAACGGCAACGCTTATTTCATCCAGTGGTCCAATATGCAGGTGTCACGCTTTGACCCGCAAAATGTCTCAATATTGACCTTCATA
This sequence comes from Kordiimonadaceae bacterium, assembly GCA_016764715.1. GTDB lineage: Bacteria > Pseudomonadota > Alphaproteobacteria > Sphingomonadales > Kordiimonadaceae > Kordiimonas. The sequence continues at coordinate 16,181 of JAESRJ010000010.1, forward strand.
GAAAACGCTGCGGATAGCGAAATTCGCGGTATCGAAGGGGACTTTATTTGGGCTGCTACGGGTGGGCTAACAGTGTTCGGTGCTTTTGCGTATACCGATACAAAACTGGTGGCGATTACGGCCCAAGCGATTGAGCTTGCACCTGTTGGTAGTAGCTTGCCGCTCACACCGAAATTCCAAAGCAATCTGCGGGCCCGCTACGAATGGCAAAAAGGGAGTGCCGACTGGCATGTTCAGGGCAGTATCCAGTATGCGGGCGGTAGTTTTAGTTCGCTAGTGGCGGCTGAGCGCGAGCGCCAGAAAAGCTATGCTACTGCTGATTTTTCCACCGGCTTTTCCYTAGACCGCTGGCGAGCKGAATTGTTCGCGGAAAATGTAACGGACAAGCGAGCACAGCTGTTCATCAATAATCAAGATGACATCCCGAGGATTACAACAAACAGGCCGCGTACAATTGGTTTGCGGTTAGCGTTTAAATACTAAACAAGCGAGCGACGGCTATGGCGCGCCGCACATATAGGAGAGCCTTTTGAGCGAGGAACAGGACCCAGCTGATGGCCTTACAGATGCAGCCAGCCGATTGGTGAAAATTGGCGACTTCAGAGCGGCCCAACAGCGTTCTGAAGAGGCCCTTTCTTTAAAGCCAGAGCATAGTGAAGCACTTTATTTGCTGGCTGTGTCGCTGCGGTATCAGCAACAAACAGGAGGCGCGCTTGATGCTCTTGAGAGGCTGAAACGCGCCCGTCCGAACTATGGTCGCGCCTACCAGGAAGAGGGCCATATTCACCGGTTGATGGGCGAAAAAAAACTTGCGATCACTGCCTATGAAGAAGCTGTGCGCCGTAACCCTGCACTGAAATCCAGCTGGGAAATGCTGACAAAGCTATACGGCGTTTCAGAACAAGATACCGCTTTGGAAAATGCTGCACAGCACTTGGATTATATCAATTGTCTGCCTATTGAGCTTCAAAGTGTGATGAGTTTTACCCATGAAGGCAAGCTGGATAGAGCGGAGGCAGTATGCCGCCAGTTCTTGCAGAAAGCGCAGCATCATGTGGAAGCAATGCGCCTGCTCGCGGTGATTGGTATCGAACGACAAGTCTATGATGAAGCTGAATTTTTACTAGAAAGTTGCCTGGAGCTTTCACCTACAAATACACGAGCTCGGTTAGATTATGTGTCTGTTTTACATAAACGCCAACGGTTCGCGCGGGCACACGCCGAAGCCAAAATTCTGACAGAAATATTCCCTCAAAACATGGCGTACAGGGTCTTGTTTGCAAATGAATGCTGTGCTGTAGGGGATTATAAAACGGCGTTAGAGATTTATGAATTAGCCCTGCAGGATATGCCTGCAAATTCGGCCCTTCATCTGGCCCATGGCCATGCCCTTAAAACCGTAGGCCGCTACGGCGATGCTGTTGCCGCTTATAAAGCTGCCCTTGCAGTGGATCCCGCTTTCGGTGAAGCCTATTGGAGTTTGGCAAATTTAAAAACTTATGATTTTTCGGTCGCTGAACGAAACCAAATGGATGCATTGTTGGAAGAACCGGCCTTGCCGAAAAGCATCCGTACCTTTCTATATTTTGCCCGGGGCAAAGCACATGAAGACTGCCGAGAGTTTGATGCCGCGTTCGAGCATTATGATCACGGCAATAACTTAAAACACGCTTTGATCCGCCACCGGCCAGACAGTTTGACAGCAACCCTCGAAGCGCAGCGAAATATCTGCACTGAGGCGTTTTTTGCCAATTTGCCGCGCGCTGGTTGCGAGGACGAAAGCCCTANTTTTTATTGTTGGTCTGCCGAGAGCTGGCTCCACTCTCGTGGAGCAAATATTGGCGTCGCACGGTGACGTTGAAGGCACGATGGAACTGCCTGATATTCCAGCAATGGCACACGGATTGACCAGTTCGAGAAGACGGCAAACACAGGTTGCATATCCTGGCGTATTGGCGGACTTAAGCCCGGAAAAAAGAACTGCATTTGGGGAAGCTTATATTCAGAATACGATGGTTCACCGGACCGGAAAGCGATTTTTCACGGATAAGATGCCCAATAATTTTCGCCATATAGSGCTGATACAAATGATCTTGCCAAAAGCACATATTATTGATGTGCGACGTGGTCCACTAGACTGYTGCTTGAGCAATTATAAGCAGCTTTTTGCTGAAGGCCAGGAGTTCAGTTATTCACTGTCTGATCTTGCGCAATACTATCGAGATTACACGGATTTAATGGCACACTATGACACAGCTTTGCCGGGTAGAATATTGCATGTTCAATATGAAACACTGGTGGAAGATTTTGAAAAYCAGGTTGGCCGTATTCTCTCCCATTGCGGGTTGTCTTTTGACGCAAATTGTTTGAATTTCCACTTGAATACGCGCGCGGTGCGAACGCCGAGTTCMGAACAGGTTCGCCAGCCCATTTCCGCTGACGGAGTTGGATACTGGCGAAACTTTGCATCTCATTTAACSCCGCTGCAGCCCTATATTGCKGCCACTTGGTTTAGCTAAGCTSGCTTTKYYTTCRGANTWGGNTAGCGCMGAAGTGGGTGTTGGCGACGGCGCAATGTCCAACAGAATCAAGGCCTATAGCGGCGAGCACCTAAGCAAAAATTAATCTTTGGGCTGTAAGTTTAGGGCAGTGAATAAAGTAGAGAAAATAATCGGATTGGTGGGTCTTGATTTTAAGCGTGGGCTAGAAGGTTGGTTGGTTTAAGTAAGCAGCTAAGATATTGTTATGTAATATTTCTTTCGCATGCGGTGACCCGTGCGTTTTCGCCAAACCCTGCCTCTTGCCCAGCGAATTTTAGGCTGGTTAGCCTGTGAACAGCCTTCGTAAAAAACTGATTCTCGCGTTTGTATTGTCGGTTGTTCTGCCCGTGACAATCGTGGAGTTTTTAACATTTTCTGAAGCGCGGTCCCTAGCACGCGATAGTTTTATCAACTCGATCTCTGGCGAAGTGCGGCAGATCGACAATGCCTTCGTATTTTTCTTCAAGCAAATCGAAGATGATGTCCGGTACCTGAGTGAACTTGATCTGGTGCAGAGCTCAGCAGCTACTTTGCCTGTTTACCTGGATGTTGCCGCGCCAGATACCGGCGCACCCGTTCGGCAATCAGGTAAAAATGCCAGTATCTATAGGCTTTTCCGGGAATTTGGCAACGCGCACACGGACCTTTCATATATCTATATGGGTAGCCGAGACGCAGGGTATTTGCAGTGGCCGTCCGGCCCGCTTTCGGCTTTTTATGATCCGCGTCAGCGCCCTTGGTACCAAACAGGATTGGCGGGCGGCGGTGCTCCTGTGCGCACCAATGCTTACTATTGGTCCCCGGACGATGCGACTATCGTTTCTACCGTAAAACCCATTATATCCACCTCTGGCGAGACGCTGGGCGTACTGGGGATGGATGTTTCGCTCAAGGGATTAACGTCGCTTGTGCAAAATATTGAATACGGCAATTCAGGCTATCTGATGTTAGTGGAAGACAGCCTGAATATTCTGGTGGATACAAAAACACCTGCCAATAGTTTCAAGTCTCTACGGCAGGTAAACGGAGGCAGTTTAGCAGGGCTTGCCGGGCGGCCAGACGGCAGCGCAGATATCACCATCGACGGTGTTGATTATCTAGCAACCATCTTTACGTCACCGAACCTTGGCTGGCGTTTTATAGGCCTAATTAAGACAGCGGAAGTAGAGGCTGCCTCTAATAGTTTGCGCAGCATTAGCCTTACCATTGTACTGATCAGCCTTGTTGTCTTTATATCGCTTGCGGTGGTTTTTTCAGCGTCGATTTCCACCAGTATCGACAATAAACATAATATGCTGATCGAAGCGCGCACAAAGGCTGAGCAAGCCAGTAAAGCAAAATCCAATTTTCTGTCCACTATTAGCCACGAAATTCGAACGCCTCTGAACGGCATCTTGGGGATGGCACAACTGGTATCTGATACTAAGCTGAACTTTGAACAAAAAAAGCAGGTGAACACGATACTGAGCTCTGGAAAGACGCTTCTTTCTATCATCAATGACGTACTTGATATGAGTAAAATAGAAGCGGACGCGCTGGAACTGGAAGAGACAAGTTTCAGCTTAAAAAAGCTTGTCAGTGGTGCTCTGGTGCCTTTTACGATGGCCGCAAAAGACAAAGGCATCCGGCTGATTGTCGACCCTCTACCCCACGGCCTTGACGTCCTTGTGGGGGACCCGGTTCGGTTGCGGCAAATTCTGTGGAACCTGGTAAGTAACGCGATCAAATTCACCGAGCGCGGGCACGTGAAAATCTGCTTCTCGCACCGGCACCATTTCGACAGTGCTTCGCGCCACAAACACCAGATCATGCTAGATTTGACCGTGATTGATAGCGGTGTTGGTATTTCTTCAGATCGCCTCGATAGTATCTTCGAGCCCTTTGTGCAGGAAGACAGCAGCATCACCCGCAAATACGGAGGGTCGGGACTTGGGCTCGCTATTGTTAAGCGGATTGTAGATTTAATGGGCGGCAGCATTACCGCCGATAGTCAAGTGCAACGCGGCACCTGCTTTAGTGTTTCCTTACCGTTCCGCGGCGCAGAAGAAAGTGAAATCACCGCCCTTCTAGAACGCCGAGACTCGCCGGAGTTTATCATTCAAAAGGGGTTGCGCGTCCTTGTGGCTGAGGACAACCCAGTGAACGCTGCCATTGCTAAAAGCTTTCTGGAGAAATTCGGCTGCAATGTCGAGTTCGCGGTTAACGGGGTGGAGGCAGTGTCTGTTTTTGAAACCTATCAACCTGACTTGGTTTTGATGGATGTTCATATGCCTGAAATGGACGGAATTGAAGCAACTCAAAAAATCAGGGCACTAGAGGGTATTCATAAAACGCCCATTGTTGGCTTAACGGCCGAYGTGTTYACCGAGCATCATAAAGAAYTTATCAAAGCGGGTATGGACGGTGTGCTCACCAAACCTTTTACCGATGAACAGCTGCGTCAGGCGGTGGTGCAATATACAGTAAGAGGACCAGTGCTGGCGATTGAGGATGTGCTAGCCCCGTCGGCTAGTTCCCAGCAAGCCAAGAAGGAAAAGTATGAGGATATGCCTATCGGCAATAAAGAACAATTTGCGTTGATGAAAGAACGCTTGGGSGCTGAAACCGCGCATAGCCTCATTGAAATTGCGCCAACAAATACCTCAAACCTTTTGAAGAAACTAACGGCTGGCGTGGTTGCGGAGGATGTCTTAAAAACTGCAGAAAACCTCCATGCTCTTAAGGGGTCAGTCGCATCGCTGTGCGCTGTTCGATTGTTACAAATGACAAAAGATATGGAGGCAAATAGTAGTGATTTTGATTATATGCGAAGAGCACTACCGGCCTATGCAATCTTAATTGAAGAAACGAACCAGTGGTGGGCCCGCGAGCTTACAGAGATCCAATAGCGCCCGTATAGGGGCGTCAGAAATTAATATGGAGAGCGGTTTGGTCTTTTACTTCTTCCATCACAGGAAAAGTTGATGTTTGTTGCACGCAGGGCAGTTCCGAGATCACATCCCCCAGCAGTTCGCGGTAAGCTGCCATATCGGCTGTGCGGATTTTTAGCAAATAATCAAAGCCGCCTGACAGCATATGACATACAAGAATTTCCGGGATGCTTTTTACGGCTTGGTTGAATTTCTCGAGGCTGCGCCGTGTGGTGTTTTCCAGTTTGACCTGCACATAAACAAGGTGCCCATACTCTATTTTCTGTGGGTCGAGGTCAGCTCTATACCCTAGGATAAAGCCGTCCCGTTCCAGTTTTCGAAGGCGCTGCAGACAGGGTGATTTGCTCAGGTTAACCTGCTCCGCCAGATCGACGATGGAAATGCGACCGTCCCTTTGAACAGCGTCAAGAATGCGTTTATCAACTCCGTCTAATGACCTGTAATTTTTCATATATTGAACCTTTCGATCAGTATTCAGAGATTATACTGACTTTTTGGATGGTAATATAGAAAAATTCGGCGCCATAGTCTGTTGATATATTTGATAATTGGCCGGACGCTGAACAAGCAGGAGCATGGCCGTGGCGAATACAGTTTTAGGGACGACGGAAGCCCACCAGCAGAAACTGCAGCAGCTCTATTTGGCAGACGAACAGCTGGTGATTGACCAGCTTTTAAAGACGACTGAATTGTCGGGCGAAGACCGTGCCCACATTCACTCTGGCGCCGTGTCGCTGGGCGAAAGTGCGCGAGAAGGCGCGCAGCGCGGCCAACTGATCGATACGTTCCTGCAGGAATACGGCCTCTCTACGGAAGAAGGCGTAACCCTAATGCGCTTGGCGGAATCGCTTATTCGCACGCCGGATACGGCAACAGCCCATATTTTAATGCGGGATAAGGTTGGCTCCGGCAATTGGTCCAGCCATGCCGCTCGCTCACCTTCTAAAATTGTTAACCTGTCAACGCGCGGATTGCAGCTTTCCACCGCCTGGATTTCAGCCACCGGCGGTGCGCGCGCGAAAAGCTTGATGGCGCGTATGGGAGACACAGTGCTCTACGCTGCCGTGTCCCAAGCTGTCGCACTGATGGGCACACATTTTGTGTTGGGGAATACCATTGCCCAAGCCGTTGACAGTTCGAAAGAACGGGAGCGTGAAGGCTATGCTTTTTCCTATGATATGCTGGGGGAAGCCGCCCATACSAGCGAAGATGCCRCCAAGTATTTCGGCGCKTAYAAGCARGCTGTAAACAARCTGGCAGAGGGCGCMGGMAMMTACMAAAAYTTTGCGGATGCMCCTGGTATTTCAGTGAAACTATCGGCGCTTCATCCGCGTTATGAATATGTGCAGCGGCATATCTGCGTGCCCGATCTCGTCGCCCGCGTTAAAGAACTGGCGCTTGTAGCAAAACAGTCGGGCATGAGCCTTACGATTGACGCTGAGGAAGCTGACAGGCTTGAGGTCTCGCTTGAAATTATAGAGCAGCTACTGGCTGATCCAGACCTCGCTGGCTGGGGCGGTTTGGGCATYGTRGTGCAGGCSTACCAAAAGCGCGCCACAGCGGTTATTCGCCTGCTGACAGACATGGCCAGCAAAGCGGAGCGCCCGATTATGGTGCGGCTCGTGAAGGGCGCTTACTGGGATAGCGAGATCAAACGCGCGCAGGAATTGGGGCTTGCCAGTTACCCGGTCTTTACCCGGAAAGAAAATACCGMMGWCWGWWMWWWGKCCTGTKSYMRGNNGCYAKTYWMKNNCGRCRWNNTMTTNTWKWMMSGCWKTTMGCYANCCACAATGCGCACACGGCCGCGGTGATTATGCATATGGCCGGTGACAGCGAACGCTACGAGTTCCAGCGCCTACACGGCATGGGGAAATCCCTCCACGAAAACCTCATTGGCAAAGCCGGGGTGCGCAGCCGGATCTACGCCCCAGTTGGCCAGCATAAAGATTTGCTGCCGTACCTCGTAAGGCGCTTGCTGGAAAATGGCGCTAATAGCTCCTTTGTGAACCAGCTGATTGATCCAGCGATTGAAATTAGCGAGATTGTCCGCGACCCAATGGTGCAAGTTGAAGAAAACCGCAGCGCACAAAACCCCGCCATTGTTACCCCGACGGACTTGTTCAATGGCACACGCCAGTCAGCAAAAGGGATGGACCTCACGCATTCGCTCGAAGTTGCTGAAGCAGCTGAGATTCTGCAGTGGGTACAGCCGTTCAAAGCAGCCTCTATCGTCGGCGGCGTTGATGTAAGCGGCGCKGAAAAGCAGGTGTATTGTCCCACGGACGGCGACTTGGTCGGCACCGTTCAGTACGGGACAGAGGCGGCGATTGACGAAGCGATCAGCGCGGGTGCGGCTTCTTCCTGGCTGGCAGAGAGTACAGAAACTGAGCGTGCGGTCTGCATGAATAAAGCCGCTGATCTGCTGGAAGAAGAAGCAGCAGTTTTCATTCAGCTGTGTGTGAAGGAAGCAGGAAAATCGCTGCCGGATACAATTGCGGAGCTGCGAGAAGCCATCGATTTTTGCCGCTATTATGCCGGTGAATCAACAAGCGAGCGCATGGCTGACCGCGTACCGCTTGGTGTCGTGGCTTGTATTTCGCCGTGGAATTTTCCGCTCGCTATCTTCCTCGGCCAGATAGCGGCCGCTTTGTCGGCAGGCAATGTGGTAGTAGTGAAACCCGCCGCGCAAACGCAGCTGATCGCATACGA
>JAESRJ010000138.1 GCA_016764715.1 Kordiimonadaceae bacterium
GACCATGCATTACTGCTATCGGGTCGTTCGCTGATCAAATCGCGAGCAATAGTTTCTGCCTCCCGTTTATCACTAACGCCGCCGCCAAACTTGGTTGCTTTGGTGGAGAGCGCAAAACTTAGTGTGAGACGCGCGTCAAAGCTGTTTGGGTGCCCCGTCAGGACGTCTCGTAACATGGCAATGGCACGGTCCGTTTCTCGTGACTGGTGGAGGCCAAGTTGTTCCCGAGCCCGCTCGATCTGGATCGCAACTGCGGATTTTTGATTTGTATCCTCTGGTGTGAGTTCAGATTTGGCACCCTCACCCCAAAAACTCGAAGCCAGAGCAGCTGTAAAAACTAGAGCGACAAGCGCGATTGATGCTGCGATTTTTCTGTGACGATTAAGAAACGAAGCGGCATTCGGTAGTGTCTCATCGTCTTGAAGCACAATTGGTCCTGCAATCGCATACCCGGCACCCCGGACCGTTCGAATATAAGTCGGTTCTTTGATGCTGTCGCGGAGAGCTTTTCTCAGAAGGGCAATCCGCTGCGCTACTGTTTCATCGCTAACATGCTCAACCCGCCAAACTTCCCTGCATAGCTCGACATTGCTCACAGGTTTTGGTGAGGCCGTGAGCAGGGTAACCAGAACGTCAAAGCTTAGATCTGGTAGCTTAATAGTAACGCCGTCACGCCACACCGCGCGGGCTTCAGGGTCAACCGATAAATCTTTAAGAATATAACGCATAGCGAAAAGCTTAGTCGATTATGAAAAGGCTTGCTTCAAGAAAATTCAACTATCTTCAAGTGACGAGCATGTTTTTAATGGCCATGTCTCTCCTATAATTTTCTGCATCATGCGGCGAAATCTAAGGAGAAAGCTATGCGGCTTGTCATTTGCGTATGTGTAAGTGTTATCGTGATGTGCCTGGGAGCAACTGCACAGGACCAGTCACCCACTACAAAAGCACCGCTCGGTCTTTGGGCGTGGAGCGCGGAAGAAACTCAAAATATCTTTTCATTCACCGTCAAGCTGGTGGACGGAAAATGGGGTGCAACGGTACAGTCCTCTCCCGTACAAGTAACGGTCGATCAAGGTATTATCTCGGTCGCTGGGCCAGATAATCAAAGGTTTGTCGGCAACCTATCTGAGGACAAATCACGTATTCGCGGGCGGTGGTACCAGCCTTCATCCTCTCTGCGGTACCAGGACGTCGACACGCCGATCACCCTTCTTGCTGTAAAGGATGGGCATTGGACGGCTGACATCACCGTACAGCCGCGGCCATTCTCTATATTTCTGGATATTTTTAAGGGCGAGAAGTCGAAAATTTATGCGGTTATCCGTAATCCCGAGGGCAATGAAATTCAAGGCGCCACCCGTTTCAGGGTCGAAGCTGAAGGTGCTGGAAACTGGACACTTGTCGCAGGTAGCGGTGACCGGCTGCGGCGGCGCAAATTAACACAAGTGAACAGCGGCGAATTGCTGCTAGAGCATGACCTTTTTCAGGCGCCTATTTCTCTGAAGCCTATAGATGCCAAAAGCGCCGTAGGGTATTACAGCAGGTTAGGAAGCGCCGGACCAGCGCGCTTTACCGCTCCCCCGAAACTTGATGACGGCTGGGAAGTGGCAACGCCGGAACAGGCAGGGTTTGATAGGGCTGCTCTGGGTGCTTTGGTCGCGGAACTCGCATCTTCCAATCCGCGAAACAGACGGCCCGCATGATCCATTCGGTGCTGGTGGCCCATAAGGGACGCCTCGTTTTTGAAGAATACTTCCACGGGTATAACCGCACCGCACCGCACGATGTTAGGTCTCTCGGCAAAGTTTTCGCACCGGTCCTCATGGGGGCGCTTCAGCAAGAAGGCCGACCCATTAGCGCAGAGGTCCGTCCAATTGCTGGCATACTCAAAAAGGCGGGTGAGCCTATCGGTAACCCGCGAAAGGCAAGGATAACCCTGGCYAATTTAATGACGTTCACCAGYGGGCTGGATTGYGACGTAWCCTCAGATTCGGCGGGTTCGGAAGAACGCATGTGGGACCAGCAAGAGGAGGACGATTACTGGCTCTTTACTGCACGCCTTCGCTCCCTCCATGAGCCGGGGCAGCGTTACGCATACTGTTCGGGCAGTATCAATCTTGTTGGTGCCAGCCTTCGGGCGGCAGCGGGTGCGCACATTATTGACACGTTTGACCGTTTGATCGCAAAGCCATTGCAGTTTGGTCCTTACCACTGGGCCCTTGCACCAAACGGTGCCGCGTATCTTGGGGGCGGGGCCTATATGCGGCCACGGGACATTCTGAAAATTGGTACNATGTTCGCTGCCGGCGGCGTCTGGAAGGGAAAACAGATCATTAGCAAAGCTTGGGTTAAACAATCCACTACACCGAAAATAGAAATCTCCACTGAGACCACAGGATTATCGCCGGATGACTTCGCTAACAATTATTTTGGCGGGTCTCAGGCTTATGTTTGGCGCGTGGATACGATCACCGCCGGAGACCGCACTTACAGTTCATATGAGGCCTCAGGAAATGGCGGCCAGCTACTTATTATCGTTCCTGATCTTGATCTGGCGGTTGTGTTCACTGGCGGAAATTACCGAATGGGCGGCATTTGGGGGCGCTGGCGAAATGAGATCATAGGAGGGCATATTATCCCAGCAATGGCGGATTGATGGGCGGCCTTGGTGCGTATCTGCGGAATGTACGGCAGCGAGAGGTCCGGCGGCACGGGGCCTGCAGGGACTGAGTAGCTCAGCCCTTCAAAAGCAAAGAGCTCTCGCAAATGCGATAAAAGTCCCTTTCGGGAATTTTCAGCCGCAATAGGCGGTTTTGTTTGCCGGTATTCCCGGACGGGACCTAAACAGGTGTTGGTATGATTGAGGCTGCGGAAGATACCGACAGCGGAAAATATAGGGCAGGCCATACGGGCTACCGGCACGGGCCTTCGGTGCCGTTTCCCAAATGCCCTGGCAATTCGGGCCAAAGTGGCTTTGCGTTTTGCGGTGGTCCTTGTGGAACAGGACAGGGCTTAGTGCAGTTTCGGCTATACTGAGTAGTTTTTTGTTCTTAGTGTGGGTCACTTGTTAGGTGTTTTGTTTCCAGTGACCATCAACGCAGGAAAAACCATAGTGAATATTTTGTTTTCCGGTCGTGCTACCCGCATTGGGATAGCGATTGCTCTCCCCTTTATTCTCCTATCAACAAGCGTAACGGCGGCGCGGCAATCCACTTCGGGGGATACTGTCAATTTGTGCGGGCGGGGCGAAATTGGTCATTTGATCGCGGAAAAATTAGGGGCTGCTAGCTGTGCCGAGGTCAGCGTATCTCAGATGAAGGCGTTGGAGAGGCTAAAACTCGACAAAAAGGGCATCGCACATATTAGGCCTGATAGCTTCCATGGGCTTGAGGGGCTGACGTACCTTTCCCTTAAAAACAATCACCTTGAAAGCTTGCCGGCAGAGGCGTTTGCAGGGCTCAAGTCTTTGCTCTTACTCAGTCTCCGGGGGAACAGAATTAGCGAGATCCATGCTGATGCCTTCAAGGGAGCGACATCTTTAAAGATCTTGAGCCTGCAAGGAAACCAGTTGGAGACCGTGCCAACTGGGGCCTTTGATGACAATAAAGAACTGACGTTTTTAACTCTACGAGAAAACTACCTGATAGAAATCCCCGCGAAGCAGCTGTTAGGCCTCACAAAATTGGAAAAACTAAATCTGCGCGGCAACGAAATCAAAGTTGTGCCCAAGGGTGCTCTCGCACATGCGAAGCTAGAATGGTTGGATCTCGACAACAATAAAATCGCGAAAATCCACGTCGATGCTTTTCAAAAGGTACCTTTACTATCGCGGTTAGAATTGGGTGCCAATCATCTTGGGTCGGTGCCAACGGCGATAAGGGGCCTTTCTTCGCTTTTTTATCTTTCACTTAGGCGTAACGGCATTGAGGATATTGACCGGGATGCGTTTGTGGGCTTGTCTTCTTTAGCGTCCCTTGCGTTGACATCAAATAAAATTTCTACCTTGCCGCGCGGGATATTTCGAGATCTGTCCGAATTGCGAGATCTAGAACTTAACGGCAATCCTTTGGACAATATAGACCATGCTTTCCTTGGACTAAAACCTGATGTGAGCATCACGGCTGACCTCGATGTCGCAAATAGTTCTTTTGCTAATTTGTGTGGCTACGGTGCGATTGGCCGCGCCCTCGCGCATAACGTCCTCTTCAACAGTTCGTGTGACCGGGTCAGCAAACCTCGCATGGCAGAGCTTACCACCATTGACTTAAGCGGGCTTGAAATAGATGAGATCCCTGTTGGCGCGCTCAAATACCTGAAAAAGGTTCGCCTGATCCGCCTTAATAACAATAATATTTCCAAGCTAGACAGGGAGGCGTTTGCTGGCCTTAGCAAACTTAACGACCTACGCCTTGGTAACAATGCTATACGAAGGCTGACGCTAGGTGTTTTTGATCACCTGACGAATTTGTACAAACTTTCGCTTCGGAACAACCGGCTTACCGATTTTCCAGCAAATTTTTTCGCGAAAATGCCGTATACGAGACTRTTYCTTGAAGGYAATAGCCTTGCRCCGATAGATAAGGCYTCTCTGGGCATATCAGAAAAGACACTGGTGTTGACAAGTCCCGGGGTCATAAACTCTGATTATATTGACATATGCGACCGCGGTGAAATTGGTAACGCAATTGCTGCCCATGTTGGTTCGGTTTGCTCTTATGTCAACTGGCGTCTAATGGCACGTGCATCGCCAACTGTGGAAATCGATGTTAGCTCTGTGTCGGCTATACCRGATGGCGCCTTTCGCGAATTTGGCGAGGCATGGAGTTTGGTGTTAAAAGGCGGGAACATTCAAGAAGTATCCCCCACAGCGCTTCGAGGTTTATCTAACTTGCGGGTGCTGACTATTGAAGGGTTTAATGTCGAAAAAGTACCGCCCAGTTTTTTTGCAAATACGGGTTTACTTGATGGCGCAGAGCTTAGGGAAGACAATTCCTACAGGGAGGATCTTGTCAATGGCTGGCTTGGCCCAATGACGAATCCGAGTTTTAAGGGCATTACACTTTCTGGGGAGGTGTCGAGGTCGGCTATGCATGCCCTTGGTAGGTTAAAGACACTTGAGCATTTGTCCCTAACTGATATCGAGAATASGGCCTTTGGRTCAGGKTATTTTAAGGGGCTTGGYCAWTTGMAACRMTTGKCKWTTTRKRRSWSTMWRGWWGRGRRRWKTRASYYMGAKRMRWTWRASSSCGACGCGTTAAAGGGGTTATCCGGGCTTTTGTCTTTTAGTATAGGCGGCTGTCGGACATTCAAGTTAGAACGCGGCAACTTCAGACACTTGAAGCGGGTAGAGTATCTAACGCTTCACGGCAATAAGTTGCGGCTGCTGCCGACAGGATCTTTCGAAAATTTACCGAGCCTGCACACATTGGAAGTACGGCACAATGACGGTTTAATAATAGAGGCTGCCGCCTTTAAGAATCTGAAAAGCCTAAAAATATTTGATTTGAGCGCTAATGGGTTGGTTTCTTTGAGCGGCCTTGAGTTTCAGGGTTTGCCAAAGGTCAAGGAACTTGATTTGAGTCTCAATCCCATCAAAGAATTGCCGCTTCGGGCTTTTTCTGAATTTGGTCGCTTAGGGGAAGTTTTTCTTTTTTATCATCGCTTGTCTGACGTTGAAGTTGTTGCGTTAAAAAAGAAGCTAATGTTGCGAGGAGTATACCCAGACTTTGAAAAAGAAGAACATAAAAGATGACGGTATACGGTAAAGAGCCGCACGACCGCGGCCATTGCAAGAAAAGCGTTTCCAGGCTGGGCGTTGGGCCCTGTACGGCCACAGGAAAAAGCGGATACGGCGTTCACTAACGGCCTTTCTCTGGCCGGTTAAGTCGGYTTAAACATTGGCTTTAGGGACAGGATATCGGATTGGAGAGAGCGTGGGAATTAGAATATCGGACTATAGGAATTCCGACTGGATATAGGCAAGGAAATCGCCCATATCGTCGGAGAAATGCACTCTGCCTGTTCGAATAATCACCACATCATCCGGCAGGCCCTGCAGCGCCGGGTGGTCAATTGGAAAACTGGTTAAAATGCCAATGGGACGCGCGGCCGTTTCGGTCATTGCTTTGAAGGCTCTGGCCAAATCAGCACCTGAAAGTTCGTCAAGCGTTTGCGCAAAAATCATTGCGTCTGGTTGGGAGCGGACGGCAAGCTGAAACGCTTCCATGGCACCTGAAGCCCGCGCGACGCGGAAGCCGCACTGCATCAGTTCATTTCTTACGATCTTAGCGATCATCTTCGAAGGCGTGACCAAAAGAACCTCGACGTCAAGCACGTCGACTTCGAAATCATGGGACGTGTGCCGCAGCGGTAAAGCGCGCAGCAGTTGGGCGGTGTTGGCATGCGGCGGTTCTTTGCCCTCGGCGACAATTTCGCGCATTTTATCGCAATATTTGCCAAGCCCGCTGATTATTGCTTCATTGAGATCGGTTATACCGTCGAGAAAATCCTCTAACCGGTGCGCAATGGTGCTAATGATAGGAAACCCGACAGAAGCCGATGTACCTTTGATCGAATGGATTTTCCTGACGATTTCTTCCAGCGCCTGTTTTGGCTCCAGCTCGTTTTTTAGGCGCAGGTTTGCTATCTCTTCAATGGCATCCAGATCGTCATCGGTCGCTTCGAGAAACTCGTGCCGCAATTTCTCTATCAAACGGTCACTAATCATAAAAGCATATCCCCCGATTTAACAAAAAACGGCGCGCGCCCCGCAATGAAAAAGGGCTTATTCAAAAAATTCATCTTCTGTTTTTACGGTTGCGTTGTCTGGCGGGGCATTTTTACGGTCTAGGATCGCCTTTACCTGATCTGGGAAATTTTTGGTAAGCGGCTTCGGTATAAAATCATCACACCCTGCGACAAGGGCATTCGCCAGATCCCGCACGCGTTCACTGCCGGTTAGGGCTGCAATTAACCCACTGTAGCCGTGGCCCCGCAGTTTTTGCGTGGCTGCATACCCATCCAGTACCGGCATGTCGATATCCATCAAGATAAGGTCAGGGATGATCTTCTCAGCGATCTCCATGCCTTCCTGGCCGTTTTCGGCGGAAACCACCTCGTAGCCAGCGTCTGTTAGATACTCCGATACGAGATTGCGCATCACGCGGTCATCGTCGACATGTAGGATCAAACTCATACAGGTTCACCCGAAATTCTGTTATCCCCCAGTGTATTCTATAGAAAAAACACTGTTTGTGCACTTACTATTTAGCCTTGAGAGGGTAGGGTTGGGCATACTGATTCGTAGTTAAAGGTTTATAGGGTGAGTCTACTAAAGGGTACCAAAGCGGGATCGGCCAGATCCTTGCGGAAAAAAGCAAAGGCAACCGTGCTTTGTTCCGAACCGGAGGATATGCTTGCACCCGCTGTATGCGCCCTTGTTGCCGAGGTTGTTCGGCCCTGGTTGGAACGGCATCAGCTTAGCCCGCTTGAATTTTTGACCGATAAAAGCGCGCTAACAGCGTTTAAAAATAACGCCCGCGCTTTTAATGCAGCAGTTGCTGGCGGTGCAAAAAAGCAAGTTGAGCTGGCGGGCGGTAGCCTACAAAAACGCGCGCGCAAATTCGAGGCATATTTAGGGAATTACTACCGAAGTGTGGTTGCTGAGGAAACCGCGCCTATTGTCATTGAAGCGATCAAGATTGACAGAGACTATAATAATCTTATCGGCGATTTTGGTTCRKCGGAAGCCCGSYTRCAYCTGATAAGATCRCTTGCGCACCATTTGGCGAGTGGCACYAGTTGGGGTGCCAAAGTAAAACGGTTATTGGTGCTTCTGGAAAAAAGCCGAGATCAGGCAACGCTTGCGGTATTGGACGAAATGGTGGCGGGTTTCTTGTGGATCGACGTTGCGGCGGCCGATATTTTCATTGATGAACCCAATCCGTTTGCCCTGCTTTTTGATATGATGGGATTGGTCACAAGCCAGCCAAAGCCGCGCCGGGGTGCTTGCAGGGTTATTGAGCGGCTGACATCGTTGATGGCTGAGCATGATCTGGCGCTGATGCGGGCCGCCTTTCAGCGTGCTTTCGAGCGAACCCTGAGAGATACCATGACTTTTTCGTGCCCGCGCAATTTTACGGGTACAAAACTGATGCTTTGGGAGCTTTCTGAACTCACTAAGCTTCATAAAAAAATGGTAGCGTGCGGTGGTTGGTTTACGTCGACCGAGCCTGTCACCGCGATCGACGTTCAGGTCGCGCGCCGTACTGGCCTGCTGCAACTGGACCAATATACTGCTGATCATCCGGGCATTTTCGCAAAGACAATTGAGCTGTTACGCATCTACCAATTTGTATTTGGTGCAAGGAATGTGAAGCGGGTGCAGGAGCGCATATTTGACAATATGATGAAAAAAGACCTGACCTATTTGTTGGCGCACTGTGCGCGGTCGCCCATGGAACAGTTGGGTTTTTACGGTGTTTTGGAACAGAAAATACGCAAGGCAAAAATTGTTAGCGGGCGCGCGAACGATATGACAGAGCATCTTTCGGAACTGCAGGAAACCTTCATTCGCGAAAAAAAGGTCTTCCACAAATTTCGCTATATGCGCACCAGTTACCCGGAAAAAGGCATCTATTTATTGGAAATGCTAACGCTTGGGGTTTTCACCACCGGGCGCTGCAAACAGGCGGCGATAAAGCTGATGACCCATTTCATCCCCAGCAAACTGGGGTTACTGGAATATGTTAGTGCCATCGAAGGCGTTTCATCAGACGAAGACCGGGCGCAGGAATTGGCAGCTTTGTACGATTATTTTACCTCTCCGGTTTTGGACGGTGAAGGAGACAAAGCGGAGGCCACCGAATAAGTATTCTGTGGCCGTTTTCTTATGGGTGGGCTAGTTGTTAGGCACTCTCTCAAGAGCACAGAAACTTCTGGATCAAGGGCATAAAAAGCCGGTTCAAAACTTGAACCGGGCTTGTTTCACTTTAGGCCATATGGACCAATCTAAGAGGCGTTTCACCAAATTATTTCGGTGTGAGGTGACGCCAGCGCTGTGCGGTTCCGACGGCGTAGGCCAGCCCAAATAGCAAAACAATTAGCGAAGAAACCATCATAAACGTTGTTCGGCCTTGCCATTCCTGAACCGAAGGATGGTTTGAAAAGAGTACGACCAGGAAACCTAGGGCTGCCCGCAAAATAAAAATTGCTGAAATACCGAGCAAACAAAACCGCATGAAAGGCAGGGTGCGGATTAGGCCAGCGCCCGCAAAAGCATAGGCGGCCCAAACAGCGAGTATTGCTGCAATGGCCGAGGTTATCAGCGCGGGATACATATCACCGTTCTCTGCCATTTGGGCCATTTCTTCACCAGCGCCGAACGTTCGGTACCATGCGGGCCCGCCGATGATAATTGCAATATGCGTTAGAGAAGCGAGGCTGCTCAAAACCCCGGCGACAAGTAGCGGTACATTTTGAATTTGGGTTTCATTTCCGTGTGCGTTTTTCATTTGGTTTCCTTGGCAGTGATGCAAGGGCAATATGGGCAAATACAAGGCTCTGCTACGAAGGTCTGTGGCCCATGATAAGACAATTAATCAAGATGGTTGTAGGGCCCCCGTCACGGGTCAGGCAATAGGTATATTGTCGCACCAATTTTACACAATCTTAAAACCATAGCGGTATATTGAGTACAGAATTAGAACAAAATTGTAGGTAGCACGATGGGCGCTCAACCAGAAAAAGTATCGGTTCTTGTTGTCGACGATGATGACTTGGACGCAATGGCCGTTCAGCGGGCCCTTAAAAGTGTGGGTTTGACGAACAGCTATATTCGTGCCCGTGACGGGATTGAAGCGCTTGAGTTTCTACGTGGGAAAAACGGTTGTGAACAAATTAGAAAACCGCTTCTGGTACTTTTGGATATTAATATGCCACGCCTAGATGGGCACGGTTTTCTTGAAGAAATATCTAAGGACATAGATTTGGCCGACACGGTGGTGTTTGTTTTAACAACGTCAAATGATGCCATGGACCGTGAAGCGATATACGAAAAACGGGCAGCGGGCTACATTATAAAGTCAGATTTAGGCAGTAATTATAATGATTTGGCGGAAATGCTTAAGAATTACTGGAATATTGTTTCGTTACCAAGTTAGTGCGCCATACGGGTAATGAGTTTACAGAATCAGTTGCAGATATCAAAAGGGCTTGTCATGAATGACGTTACCGAAAATGTTTCCGTCTTACTGGTTGAAGACGACGAAATTGACGCGATAGCTATAAAGCGAGCCCTAACTGAGGAAGGGCTTGGAAGCCAGATCGTACACGCAGTGGATGGCATTGAAGCGCTTGAATGTCTACGAGGGCAGAACGGTCGGGACAAACTCTGCGAACCGTTGCTGGTGCTACTGGATATCAATATGCCGCGCATGAATGGGCATGAATTTTTAACTGAGCTTTCAGTGGACCCTGCGCTGGATGACACGGTGGTGTTCGTGCTGACAACGTCCGATGATCAGAAAGACAGGGAAGCAGTGTATGAAAAGTATGCTGACGGGTATATTTTGAAATCTGACTTGGACGGTGATTATTCCACGTTAGCTTCGATGCTCAAAAGTTATTGGACCATGGTCGCTCCCCCCGCCTRAAGTGCCYCGTTCTTCTCTYGTTTATAGTGCTGCGTTCCGACAACAGCGAATAGCGCGCTTTTAGATCACATAGCCCTATGAGTAACCGCCCGGGCGGTGTAAGCCATTTAGGCTGGCCGTTAAGTGTTTTCATAGCTGGCCACGGGCATGCAGCATGGGCGCTGTAGCGCCACCTTCTGAAAAGCGTACTTTATGAGCGTATATGTCGATACAATGAAGGCCAGCTTTCGCGGAATGGTGATGTGCCATATGCTTGCTGATACCCACCAGGAACTGCTTGAAATGGCTGATAAAATCGGCATGGAACATAAATGGATACAGCATGCAGGCTCTGAAAAAGAACATTTTGATATCCCTGAAAACAAACGGACGTTGGCGTTATTGTTTGGCGCGATAGAAATTAGTCGCCGTGATTTGGTGCGCTTAATCAGGGCAAAGAGGGCTAGGGCTGCTACGGTGTTGGCGGTTCAAAAAACAGGCTAATCCAGGTAGCGGACGTTAGTTGGACACTCACGGAAATCCCGTGCGCCCGCCACTGTTCCCGTGAGCCCTGTGCTGTTAGCTGCCGCTTTTGATCATTCTGTAGGGATTGTTTTTCTTGAGAGCAAGAAAACTGTCTAAAGGTAGAGGATGGTGAAAATAATATCCCTGGCCTTGGTCGCAGCCCATATCGATGAGCAGCAACATGGATGCTTTATCTTCGATACCTTCGGCGGTTACTTTCATGCCCAAGTGATGACTTAGATTGATACAGGCAGCGACAATAGCTTGGTCGGTTGGATTGCTTTCCAAATTAGTAACGAATGAACAATCGATTTTCACTTCGTCAACGGGCAAGTCCCTTAGGTGAGTAAGCGATGCGTAGCCCGTCCCAAAATCGTCTAGCGAAATCCGAAAGCCCAACAGGCGTAGTTGGCCAATRCGRGCRAGKACTTGCCCCGAAAGYTTGAACAGGCTTGTCTCGGTAATTTCGAATATGATGTGACGAGGCTCTACATTGTATTTTTCGAGAAGATCAGAAACATACCCAGCCAGATCCAGTTCATTTAGATTGCTGGCTGACAAATTAATGGAAATATCAATTCCAGGGTATCTGGAGGAAAGCCTGCCGTAATCAGAAAAAGCCTGTTCGATCACCCACTGTGATAATTGCTGCATGAGACCAGAGGCCTCGGCCATTGGCACAAACTCGCCGGTAGGCACTAAATTTCCGCCGTCGTGCCACCGGAGAAGTGCTTCTCCGCCAACGATGAGGTGGTTTTGTAGCGACAGCTTTGGTTGATAGAATAGCTCAAGTGTATCGTTTTTAATCGCCATTTTTAGCTTGCGCATCAAGTCCAGCCTGGTTTCGCTGTAGGGGTCAATGCGTTTGGTATAGTGGCAGTAGCTATTGTCGTCAGTCTTAGCGGCGGCGAGCGCGATTTTTGCCCTTCTGAGCAGAGTGGGTGTATCTAGCTGCCTGTTGCAGGTTGCCATGCCCAGCTTTACTTCCAAATCTAGAGTTAGATGGCCGATGCTAACCGGGCCGTTACACGCTTCTTGAATTTTTRCAGCCTTTGCAGCCGTGTGCACATATTTGTCGCTCATTTCAAAAAGCAGGCAAAAAGTAATGCCGTCGATCATACTGATGTTAGCTAGGCTTTTGTCTTTATCCAGCCCAACCGGCTGTATACCAACCAACCATTTGCTGGCAAGCATCAGTCTATCAGCGATTTCGATGATGACCTTGTCACCAATCTCGAAACCCAACGTGTTGTTTATGGCCTTAAATTGACGCGGTTGTATCAAAAACAGTACGCAGCTATTTTCATGTCGGCTCATATGGTGATTAAGGCTGTCCTCCATCTGGTTTCGGTTTGGCAGGCCGGTTTTGCTCTCGACAAGGCTCAATATTCTGACTTCTTCTTGGGCCCCGGAAACCATTTCCAGGGCTTGTTTTTTCTCTTGCCGAGTAATGTTAATACGGTAGGCTAGCGCGAAGGAAAATAGGATCATCTCAAACAGTGGGCCAATTTTCGTSGCCTCAAGGATAAGCGGAGAATGCGGTACATAACCGTTCAGCCCTAGCGCGTATGTAATAAGCCCAGCGCTAACCGTGCTCCAGGACAAAAGGTAAATCCACGCCATGGAAATGCGGGCAATGATCGCGCGAATGCCAATCAGCACAAAAAGCGTTGCGCCGCCAATGAAACCCATGAACCCAATGAAGGCCAAGCTATCGACAATACGCAGCGTGCCTAATATGCCCAGTGAGAAGAAAAAGAAGGCAAGGCCTTTGTTGATGCGGGCGACTGTCGGTAGGTGTTTGTCCAGGCSGAGAAAGGCGTTGGAAAACAGGAAAGAGAACCCGGTCGCGCTGTTGCCGAATAAAACCATAAGCCTGTTTAATTCCGGCGTGTCGGGCCACACATATTGAAACATCAGCCCATCAAAACAGGCGAGCATGATGGCATGGTTAGTGGTGATCAAGACATAGTAGATATATTCTTTGGCGCGGGTGGTGAAAAAGATAAATAGATTATAGGCAGCCATAACCATAAAGACKCCGTAGAAAAAACTGTAGAAGCCAAACGTAAACCTACTTTCGGCCAACCAGTGGGTTTTTGTCTCAATCGTAATAGGCAGGCGCAAGGCGCTCTCGGATTTTATGCCTACCAGGTAGCTTATTGTTTCCCCCGGACGGTGGGGCAAATCAAAAATATAGTCTCTTTCATCTAAATCTCGGTCGGAGAAAGGTTTGCTGAAGCCTGCGTGAAAATGTCGAACATCGCCGTCCTCAGTTCGGGCATAAAAGCGGACACTGGTTATGTGAGGCCATGCGAGCCGGAGAATTTTTTCTTCACTGCTATCGCTAAATGTATAGTCAAAGCGCACCCAGACGGTGGCATCGGTATAGCCAAATACAGGTGCATCCTTTGCAAAAATATCAAAGCCGGATCGTTGGTTCAACTGTGCGTAGGGTGTTGCAAGCAGGGCCAGGGGGTCGGTGCGACCCTCTTCATCAACATAGATTAGCGCAATGTTCTTAAGGGACTGTACGGTGTTTTTCTCAGCGTCAGTTTGTCCATATGCGGCGTTCCCTATGAGGGCAAAAGCCACAGTTAAAACTATAAGGATTGCACGTGTCAAAGCTATCACAGCAGGCACTTTTCGTTGCGTAGCTTTTAGGCTAATGCAAACAGCTTAATTTCTGATGAAACTTGGCGGCAACGCAGGCGTATTATAGGCAGGCGCATGGGCCGCGCGGAAAGCTGGAGCTATACAGAACTGTATTGACTGAGATTTTTTCCCGCTTGGTGGGTTAGTAGGAGAGATCTTTGACGAAATAAAATTCTGTAAGCTCACCTTGTACCTTTTTGGCAAGTCGAAGTTTTTCCTCAAGTATCTGTTTTATATGGGAGGGCATGCCGCCTTTGGCCGGAGCATCGTACATTACAGTTGTTGTCGGTGTGGTAGGAGCACTGAATACCTGCGAAAAGCATGCATCAGAATAGGTCATGTCCTTGACTTGATAAAAACGAAGCAGGCTGTTTTCGACTGTCGTAAGATTGTCCACCACTGTAGCCAACCCACGGCAAAGTAATGCCGGCATATGGCCAGGAGGGTCGAGACAATCTATGCCCACGGTTTTTGAAACTGAAAGTTCACTTGACGTCACGGTCGGACCTTTCTGGCATAAGCATTATTAATGCAGACTGTCGGTCCCTGCGTGAACGACACTGCCTTGTTGAGCGGCCCAATTAATGGATAAAGCGTCAACCATGGTTTTTTCGATTTTTTGCCGGCAGAGGGCAATATAGTCGCCGTTCAAATTCTTTGGCGCAAACGCGGCAGACGGTGCAAGGGCAGCAATGCAAACAATGGAATCGAAGATTTTCCCAGAGTACCGAGGGTCGGTTCCTCTGAATAACACTTCTATAATCTCGTTAATAGCGGCCTCAGTTTGGCCCGCCCGTTCTAGGGTGCGTGCAAAGAAAATTAGCATGGCTGAAGAAAACATCGAAGGGGTCACGCCGGTTTCGTCTTCAAAGGGGGTTGCGAGCTCCCCGGTAGGTAATTTTACTACTTCAAACATATGTACTACTTTCTACCGTTCTATAAGCATACGCCGTGTCGAGCCACTTAGATCCAGTAAAATAGCGTCTTTTTTTCAATAAAAAAGCAACTTTAGGTAACGCATTGAGTTTGTTGCGAATTTATTTTTGATTTTGCTTGAAGGCAGCAGATAATTGGAAAATAAGGCGGAGCAACAGATTCTTTGAGAGCTAGTGCGCCTGTTGCGGGGCTTGTCAAACAGGCTGGCCGAAAATAGCACAACCTTTAAATGTTGCGTTCGTTTGCGATATGAGTTTCGAACTCGGCATTTACCCKAGCGCTTACACCTAGRAATTGTCGCATTACAGCATCAACGTTGGYTAAATCGTCTTCTATCGCCATGGTTTCTAATTGTCTGGCAAGCTCACCTAGTAAAACTGCGCCGAGTTGCTGGCTGCTGGATTTAAATGAATGTGCAACGGAGCGGATCTCAGTAGAGTTTCTGTCATGCACGGCAGTTTCCAAGCCCCCAATTGCCCCCGATGAGAAATCGATGTAGCTTTTCAGGATGTTTAAATATTCCGCGCCAGCCAAATCCTGCAAGGCGGCCAATACACTTGTATCCACTAGTTTTTCAGTAGAGTCTTCTACGTCTTCTTCGTGAATAATCTTGTGAGGAACCCATTTTTTCAGTATTTTTTGAAGCGCAATTGGGCGAACCGGCTTGCTTAGATAATCGTCCATGCCGGCATCAAGGCATTTTTGCCGGTCGCCTTCCATCGCTGCCGCAGTAAAGGCTATGATGGGCGTGCGTTCGCAGCATTTATCCCGTTCCATTTTTCGGAATGCTGTTGTTGCCTCATACCCGTCCATTTCAGGCATTTGGCAATCCATAAATATGAGGTCGAATGTTCGTTTTCTGGCCAACACCATTGCTTCCAGGCCATTGCCTGCCGGCGTAATAAAGCACCCGAATTTTTCGAGGATACTGGTCGCAACTAAGCGGTTCACAGGGTTGTCTTCAACAAGCAGGATGTGGCAGTTCTTGAGGCTGAAACTGTCCTGATCTTTATGTGTTTCTTGCCGCAACGTGTGCCTGGTAATAAGCCCATCCTTGTCGCCGTTTGATTGTTGTTCGAAAATTGCGCTGATCACACGTGGGATCTCTAGTGGGAAAATTGGCTTGGCCAGACACCCTGAAACGCCGGCCTCGCTGAGGTCAGCGTCATGTACCGTTTGCGGCCCAGATGTCATCAAGACCAATTGTGTCTCGGCGAGCAATCGCTTTTCCTGCATCGTTTTGGCAAAGGCGAGGCCATCCATTTTAGGCATGCTGAAATCTGCGACCACYACGTCGTAGGGTTTCCCGCTTGAGGCTTCTGCATTCATCATATCGAGCGCTTGAATACCTGAAAAAGCGGAATCGAGTCTTATGCCCAGTCCAGATAGCTGGTCAAAAATAATCATCAGCGACATTTCGACATCGTCGACGGCTAATATCTTTAGGCCTTTCAGAGTATTTTCGAAATTTCTGTCATTGTCTGCTGCTGTGAGCGCCGCGTCGCCGCTGGCATCAAGAAGCAGCGATACTGTAAAAGTAGAGCCTTCACCGTACGTACTTGTTAGCTCAATTTCTCCGCCCATCATCTCTGCTAAATTATTGCAAATGGAAAGACCGAGGCCGGTGCCGCCGAACTGGCGGGTCATGGAACTGTCAGCTTGGGAGAATTTATTGAAGACTAGTTCAAGTTTGTCTTCCTTAATGCCGATGCCCGTGTCTTCGACTTCTATGCAATAGGCAATTTTATTGTTAGTTCCGGGGCGTGAGGTGATGCTGAGAACCACATAACCTTTTTCAGTGAACTTGATGGCATTGCCTAGCAAATTGACAATGATTTGCCGGACGCGCCCCGGGTCACCCAAAACATGCCGCTGCGTTGCCTGTGGGAAATGTAGCAGCAGTTCGATGTTTTTCTCGTCCGCTTTTACAGCCAACAGCTCGGTAACGTCTTCTGCCAAAGTCTGCATGTCAAAGGAGACAATCTCCAAATCAAGTTTACCAGCCTCGATTTTGGAAAAATCTAATATATCGTTGATAAGGGTTAGTAGAGAATCTGCAGACCGCATGGTGGTTTCAGCGTACTGGCGCTGTTTAGCTGTAAGGTGTGTATCAAGTAATAGGCCTGTGGTGCCGATCACGCCGTTCATAGGCGTTCGGATCTCGTGGCTCATGGTGGCAAGAAAATCAGATTTTAGTTGGGTGGATATTTCCGCTTTTTGTTTGTCGGCAAACAATTTCTGTTGGACGATCGTATCTTTTTTAATCTCCATCGATAGCCGTGCATAAGCGTTGATATTATAGAGCAACATGCCTAGAAACGGAATAAAATAAGCCACCATTTTTAAGAAATGCGCAATATTGAAATTACTGTCGTAAAGCCGGGACGAGCCAAAAACCATATGCGCCTCAAGCGCAATAAGGGGCAGCATGGCGAGAACCATACTCGCATTGAAAGGGGAGCTCTTCTTGGCGTTTAAATGCCAGAAAAACGGAGTAGCGACCAGGAACAACAACAGAGGTATAGCGTCGAAAGGCCGGGTAACTGCGGCGCCCGGAAACTGGGTTTGTGGTAGGGTAGCGCTTGCCGCAGAATAGTGAACGAGTGCATAAGCGATGACAACGAATAAAGCGCCAGCCGCAGCAACCGAGTACACACCTTTGGACGCAGCGACTTTAAGCGTGCTGCCTTTCCGGAACCAAAGCAGTACAATGACACCWRCCAATAGGACGCCTGCGTGGAAGCTGCGCGACAAGGCCCACGTGAAGGGTTCTAAATCTCTGTTGTCAGCCACGGCGTCAATTAGGCGCGTGGTGGCCAGCGTATGGAAAGCATCAAAGAGGCCTGCACACAGCAGTGCGGCGCCGAGGACAGGTACAGCAACGTCTTTGCCTACGCGGTAATGCACGAAGGATAGCATCGCCGTGAAGCCTGCAATTGTTACCGCGCTCCATTCCAGTAGAGCATGTAAAAGCCCGCCCGACTGGGCGGCAAACATCTGATTGGCCAAGGCAGCTGAAGATGGATTTTGTAAAGCAACAGCCTGTAGGTCAAAGGCTGCTTGCGGTGAACCGAAATTCAGCCCAAGCAAGCTAAGGAGAAAAGGTCCAATGCAAATCGTGAGGACGCCGTATACAAGTGGCCGCGGAAAATAGCTGATGTCAGCAACGTCCCGGCTGCGGAAGTTTACCGAATGATGCAATGTATTTGCGTGGAAGAAAATACCTATACCTACAGCAAGAAAGCCAGTGGCAGACAAAATGGCCATATTAAAAATGGTGCCCCATCCCGAGGTGAAGCTACCGACTATTCCGTTGCCAACCAGGGTGATAAAACCGGCAATGATTAGTGTGGCACCCAGGGACCGAAGGCTGAGGTATTTCCATATTTGTTTATAGTCTAAATTCAGCAGTATGAGGGCTAGCCCGGTCAAGACGAATATAAAAGCTGCTCCTGGCGCCATTCTTCCGGGGTGGACAGCCTCTGGCGCGAGATAGGATTGCGGCATCAAAAGCTGGTCGATGCCGAGGTTTGTCCCACCAGCATATTGTAACAGGGTAACTAACCCAAAAGCCAAGACCAAGGTGGCCGCCGAAAGAGAAAGGAGTTTCATGTGTTTCAGCGCAGCATAGAAGCTGACGCCCGTCATAAGAAAAGCCAGAGCTGTATTGAAATACATGGGAGCGAAGGATGGGCCGATTTGTATCA
Source organism: Kordiimonadaceae bacterium (assembly GCA_016764715.1). Lineage (GTDB taxonomy): Bacteria > Pseudomonadota > Alphaproteobacteria > Sphingomonadales > Kordiimonadaceae > Kordiimonas. The sequence continues at coordinate 18,458 of JAESRJ010000138.1, forward strand.
AGCTTGCACTGTCGCTAAACCAACCGATCAGGACAACGAAGCCGACCAGACCAACGACGTAACCTGATGTCCTTGGGATGTCTTGAAGGTGCTGGATCGCTGACGTCATACAGCATTCTCCGCCTGAGATAGCTGGATGCCCAAAATAGTGCCAGCCGTGGCGGCAAAGAATTCAGTTTTTAAAGGGGAAAAGTGCATGCTGTGGCGCCGAAAAACACAGCGCCGATTTGCAGGCTGCTGCAGGCGACGYAGGACTGGTTCCGTTTGGATGTCTAGGCGGTTGACCGGCACAAATTGTTCCTAATGTTTACCCAATACGCAACACCTTTAAAATCTAGCGGTTATTCCCTAAAACTTGCTTAATTTAGCCTGCTGGTACCATAATTTAGCAAGAGCGTTTCATTTAGCGCGACAGGAGCACCATGACGAAGACGACCCGTATATCTGTCATCTGCAATTCTACGGCTGGCGGARKGWGTRMTGMAWWSWWSNNCCARACMCTNNCRMYSWMCWAKNCGGKYMSGRTTNNTKMGCTWWYCYWWYAYCYYAYWWAATRTGCSNNNCRTRNTMCAKWKATNGCRCRRRMAWTTGCCGAAGATGGCAGCGCTGATCATATTCTCGTGGCCGGCGGCGACGGGACCGTACGCGAGGCTGCGCGGGGGACGCTGGGTACTAGTGTTCCTATTGCAATTTTGCCCATTGGAACGGCAAATGTTTTGGCGCAGGAACTTGGATATTATGCTTCAGGACAGCCTTCAGCGGAGCATATTGCAGATATTTGTCTTCAGGGTACCGTGCGCCAATATTGGCCATTTTGGGTCACGTTTGGTGGACGGGATATACTAGGCCTATGCTGGTTGGGGGCGGGGTTTGATGCTGCCATATTACGGCTAGTGAACMCAGCGTACAAGAAACGGTTCGGGAGGGCAGCGTTCGTCCCTGCTGTGCTGCGAACACTGGTTCAGGAGCGAAAGACCCCTGGGATTCCTTGGATCATGCAGGGGGAAGAAAATCAACGGGCTGAGGGCATGGCGGAATGGYTGATTTTGGCGAATATCAGCCGCTATGCAGGGCCGTTTTGTCTCACCCGACGAACCAGCCACAACCAAAAGGGCATAGCGTGTTTGATGCTGAACAAAAAGGGGGGGATAGCACGGCTGGTCGAACAAGCGATGTTGCTTGTCAAGCCCCTGGACGGCCGTGCCGAGCACCAGTTTCTTAAAGCTGGTTCGGTAGTCGTGGGCTCGGAGGATACGCCGCTTCAGCTGGACGGCGATTATCTTGGCTGTGGTGAAGCCCGTGTTCGGATTGCGGACGAAACAGTGCAGTTTTCAACACCAAATGCCCGGTAGTACCAAATGCCCAGTACTAACGGCGCGCTGAAACGCAGGCCACCACCGGGCATCTAGGGTATCTAAGGTAAATCGAGCTCCGTAGACCCGTCAGGTGTGCCTTTCAGGTTAACAGTTTTCCCAGCTGCGTTGAACTTCACTTGCACACGTTGCCGCGTTACGTCGAAACTTTTAGGATTGTCGAGCTTAACCGGCGCGTCAAAATGCATTTTCGCGCGCCAGACGCCGGGCGTTATGGTTTGCTCCAACCCCAGCAGTACCCCCTTGAAGGGTACGCCTCGGTACCGGCCGGAGATACGGTCGCCGACCTGCACGGGAAAGTTTTCATAGTGCCTCGCCGCTCTGAAGTCTGGCTCTGGTGAAATATCCGCCACAAGCTTGAAACTTGCACAGTAAGTATTCCAATCGCGGAAACCCTCTGCGTGTGCCATTGCTTCAAGGCTCTGGCTATGGCTTATACTGTGGCCAAGGTCGGCCAGAAACAAGCGCAGTTTTTTCGCACGCTTTTTTGCAAAAGCCGCGAGATCAGTTTGACCCTTAGGGTCTGGTTCTTTGGTGTTCATGGTTCGTCTTTCCGAGAACAGCAGATGATAGTCGGGGTCCGCGTTACCGCCCTATTGCCGTTCTTACGGTTTGGACGAACTCTTAAAATTTGGATCTTCACCAACCCCTTTGGGGTGCGGACAGCAGGCGATCCAAGGCCTGCGGGGCTTCTCTCACAGAAATGCAGCTCCCGTCAATCGAAGATTTGTAAGGCTCGGCAGGGCGGCGCTATGCTCGGCGCATTTCTGGATTGGGCTAAGGGACTGTCTTCAATAGCAGAGGGTCGAAATAACGCAGCAATTGCTCGAGCTTTTTACCGCGTTTGAGGATGCGACCTTCTGTGTTGGTGATGCGCCATACGCCTTGCTTCTGGTCAAGCGCCGGTTCCTTGATGACGCGGTAAAGCGGGCGTTCGCTAGCGCGGCGGTATATGGAGAAAATTGCAATGTCAGNTAACGTATCGAGCGCATAATCGTGCCACTGTCCTGCCACCACCAATTTGCCGTATACATCCAGGATTTTGGTTAGCTCGGCACGCACCATGTAAACGGTGGTGGGTTTCGCGGGATTTAGATTTGAATGCCGGRTAGGGMTGCTGCNTGNKKCGCGCTTNNGTGGTGCAATATGTGGACATTTGATGTGTCGTGCATGTTCCCTCTATTTGTGAGTGTGGCCGAAATGCCGTGCTAATGCAAGCTACGCCTATAGGCTGGGCATGCTGCTCACTATGATAAAAGTTGACTCTGCACGCTCCGGGTGGGATAAAAACTGCAGCCGATAAAGTATATAATAGTACGGCGCGACAGTAAAATTTAGAGGATATGACCCATGAAGAATGATTTTTCTTTCCGTAGGGGCGTGTTTGGGCTTGCAATTGCAKGTCTGGCAGGCACCGCCTTGATCTTAGGCGCAAGCCTTTCAGCGTCAGCTAAAGATGCTAAAGAAGACCGCGAGCTTGAGAGCTTTACCAAAATCCGTGTTAAAGGCGCGATTGAGCTGCATTTAACTGCGGGCGGCGACCAGCGTGTAACCATTGAAACTGACGAAGACCGTATGGAAGGCGTTGAAACATATGTGCGCGGCGATACGCTGGTCATTGATATGTCTGACAAGCAGCGCCGCAATTATTGGCGGAATGTTAGCGTGGAAGTCACAATTTCCCTGCCAACTCTTGAAGGTCTTGAAGTTATGGGCGTTGTTGACGCCAAGCTGATGAACATCGACAGCGATTATCTTGAGATTGAGCTTAAAGGCGCTGGCGAGATTGAAATTGAAGGTAAATGCGGCGAGCTTGAGCTAGATGTAAAAGGCGCTGGTGACATCGATGCTAAAGACCTTAAGTGCGAAAAGGTAGAGATTGACCTTAAAGGCGCAGGCAATGCATCCGTTTATGCCACAGTGAGCGTTGACGCTGATGTTTCCGGTGTTGGTAATATCCGCATCTACGGTAAGCCAAAAAACGTGCGCAAAAGCGTTGGCGGCTTTGGCAAGATCAGCATTCGCTAATCCAATTTTCAGGAGGACAATAGAATGAATATACTGAAAACCACGATTGCGTCTGTAGCTGTTTTGGCTGTCGCAACCGCTGCAATGGCGGGTGATGTCTCTGAAGAAATGCGGGATGTTGATGCGTTCACCAAAGTATCGCTTCAGGGCTCAATGGATGTTGAAATTAAAGTTGGCTCCAAGCAGAGCGTTAAAGTGATTGCTGACAGCCGTATCATTGAACATATACGCACACGGGTTCATAACGGCGAGCTTGAGATTGACCTTAGGGAAAAAAAGCACAGTTTTTTCCGCAATATCAAGAGAATGCAGATCATTATAACTGTCCCGTCGCTTGACGGTGCAGAACTGCAYGGSTCTGGCGATATGATCATCGAAGGCGCGGMAGCTGATARGTTCGASCTTGAACTTCGMGGTASCGGCGATGCCATTATGGAAGATGCSAAAATTGGCGCRATGRCCGTTGAGCTGCAAGGTAGCGGCGACATTGAAATTGACGGAACGTGTGATGATATCCGTATCGAATTGCGCGGCTCTGGTGATATCAAGGCGCGGAAAATGAAGTGTAAAACAGCGGAAGCTGACCTTAGAGGGTCAGGCGATATCTCGGTGCATGCTTCGGAAGAAGCTGACGTAACCATACGCGGTTCTGGCGACATTTCTGTGACRGGCCGACCGGACAAGATGAGCCAAAAAGTGCGCGGTTCAGGCGACATTCGCGTCAGCTAGCCTACCCAGCATTTTAAAAATTTGAAAAACCCCTGCTTGTTGGCGGGGTTTTTTTGTCTCCTGTTGATTGCTGCGTGTGGATACTGGCCTTTCACTCAAATCCTTCCATGTCGTTACGGAATAGTAATTAGCTCGGCAATACGCGGTTTATGAAGGCTGGATTGCCCCGTTTTAAACGAAGGGCATAGGATCATCTTTACAATGCCTTATTGCCGCCTTTCTCAGGCCTCAATATAGAATGATATTTTATAACGTTGGCCTCGACTGACCCAGCGAGACGGAGCACTGAACCCCTAGCCCCCTCATCTCCGATCACCCCTCGCTGGGTCAGCTTTTCTTTAAACGAGCCTGAGCGTCCCTAAAACGGCTTCCCATCAAATCGTCGTCAAGATAATGTTGCTCGACAAACGGGTATAAAAAGCGCGACGGTGCTGAGGCAATTTGAGGGAGCGAGAGATGATCAAATTATACCAGTTATGCGGTGAGAACCAAGATGCGGGCTTTGGCCCTTTCGCGTGGCGGGCAAAATTATGCCTGATGCATAAAGGCTTGGATTTTGAAGAAATTATGGTGCAGTTCGCTGATAAATCTGCAATCAGCCACGCTGACCCGGCCACAATTCCCGTATTAGATGACGGCGATATGACAGTCTCCGATAGTTTGGCGATTGCGAAATATCTGGAGAAAACCTATCCGGCGAAAAGCTTGTTCGGCGGCTCTATTGGCGAAGCCCAGGCAGTGATTATGAATCGCTGGGTCGATATGACGCTGATTATGGGCATGTTCCCAATGTTTGTCTTGGATATCCATAGTTGCCTTGACGCGGCAAGTATGCCGGTTTTCCGGGAAAGCCGGGAAAAGCGCCTTGGGGCAAAGCTGGAAGATGTCGCTGCTACGAGAGACAGTAGAATTGAAACTTTCCGCGCGTCCTTGGCGCCGCTACGCGCTGGTCTTGAAGACGTACATTTTTTGTCTGGCGACAAGCCTGCGTGGCTGGATTACTGTGTATTTGGTACCTTCATGTGGGCGCGTACGGTCAGTGCATATGATCCGCTCGACGAAGGAGATGTTCTGTATGCATGGCGTGAGCGCATGTTGGACCTGTTCGGCGGTACTGCACGGAAAGCTGCAAGAGCCTACGTTTAAAAATGGAATTTAGGCAGTTTGGGGGCTGGGGCCAAAGCTAGCCGACGTTACGCGAGGGCGTTTCAGCGCGCCCTTCTTGCTCTCCTATTGTATTCGTTCTATCAAACATTTAGCAGATACCGTACAACAAGTTTGTATAGTCGACTGAACTAGGAATGAATGCCGATGGACGTCCTTTTAGAGGCTCGAAATTTAACCAAAACATTTGGTTCTCTGAAAGCGGTAGACGATATTAGTCTAACCGTGAAAAAAGGTGAAATTCTGGGGTTTCTAGGGCCGAACGGCGCAGGAAAAACCACCACCATGAAAATGCTTGCTGGCTTTCTAGCACCAACAGCTGGCGAAACATTTGTGTGCGGTGAAGCTGTTTCCACTGCCAGTGTTAAGGCGCGCGCCCATATGGGGTATTTACCTGAAGGTGCGCCGCTTTACGGTGAGATGACGCCTCGCGGCTTCCTGCGCTTTGTGGCGGCCGCCCATTCCATTCCAAAGCTAGAGGC
>JAESRJ010000139.1 GCA_016764715.1 Kordiimonadaceae bacterium
AATAACTACTCGCGGAGCTTTAGACCACGATATTGCACGACATTTTTCAGATTACAAAGAAGGATCATTTACAATGGATGATAAGCCCAAATACGACATTGTGCTGCCAGAAGGCTACACCACTGAATTTCAGATTATACCTCTCTTCAAGCCAAAAGACGGCTTACCTATAACTTTGAAAGCGATCGACTAAATGACCGGAAAAACTTTCGACTATATTGTTGTAGGCGCGGGCTCCGCTGGGTGTGCTATGGCCGCTAGGCTGAGCGAGAACCCCAGTGTGAGCGTGCTGTTGCTTGAGGCAGGCAGCAAAGACAATAGCATTAAGATCACCGTACCAGCGATGATCACCGAACTGATTAAGCCTAATCCCATGAACTGGAGCTACTGGACCGAAGAACAGCAACAGCTGAATGGCCGTAAGTTGTTTTGGCCGCGCGGCAAAGTGCTGGGTGGGTCCTCTGCGATCAACGCCATGCTCTATGTGCGCGGACATGCTCGAGATTACGATGATTGGGCCCAAATGGGCTGCTCGGGCTGGGCATTTGATGACGTTTTGCCCTATTTCAAAAAAGCCGAAGGCAGCAACAGGGCCGCAGACAAATACCACGGCACGGATGGGCCTCTGATAATAGAGCAACACACGTCGAAGCAATCCCTGAATGCTGGCTTTCTGAAAGCCGCAAAAGAGTTAGGCCTACCCTACACCGAGGATTTCAACGGCGCAGAACAAGAAGGCGCAGGTTGGTACGACCAATCGATCAAACAGGGTCGCCGTCAGAGCACAGCCCGCACTTATTTAAAAGCGGCAAAAAACCGCCCCAACCTCACGGTCCTTACGGATGCACAAGTGAGCCGCGTCACCTTGGCAGGCAAAAAAGCCACTGGCGTAGAGCTTATTCGCGGCGGAAAGAAAGAACAATGGAAGGCAGGCCGCGAGGTAATCCTCTGCGGCGGTGCGATCAACAGCCCGCAACTACTCCAGCTCTCTGGCATCGGTGATCCGTCGGATATTCAGGCCGTTGGCCTTCCTGTCTTTCACGAACTAACCGGCGTCGGCAAGAACATGCAGGACCATCTTGATATGCTTGTCAGTGCGCACCTGAAAGATCCTATTTCGATGATGCAATACAAACGCCCAGACAAAGGCGCTTACGAGATGCTGAAATGGCTCTTTAAAGTGCCGGGTGTTATGTCTGATTGTGTCACGCCTGTTGGCGCTTTCATCAAAACCGACAAGGCGCTTGAGCGCCCAGACATTCAACTGCACCTCATTCAGGCAATGGCTGACCAAGCCCACGGCTTGGAGGATCCGCACGAGCACGGCATGGGCCTGCATATCTGCCAGCTTCGACCGCATAGCCGAGGCACCATCAGCCTTTCCTCATCAGACCCAATGGCGCACGCAAAAATAGACCCGTGTTATCTTGATCAGCCTGAGGATCTGCGCGTTCTGCGCGAAGGCACTAAACTGGTACGCCGCCTGTACCGCCAGCCGGGCCTCGCTGATTTCATCACAGAAGAAAAATCACCTTGGAACGGCATTGATATTGAAGACGACGACGCGACAGATACAGTAATCCGCGAATGCGCCGAAACCATCTATCATCCGGTTGGCACGTGTTCAATGGGGCCAACTGACAACAAAAACTCGGTGGTAGACACCAGCCTCAAGGTAATCGGCATTCAAGGCCTGCGTGTGGTTGATGCTTCAATTATGCCGCGCCTTATTGGCGGCAATACCAACGCGCCGACTATCATGATTGCCGAGAAATGCGCCGACATGATTAAATCTGAGCTTGTTCCTGCGTAGACCTTCATTTATGAGACTTGTATGAAAAAGCATACATTGATGATCATCGCCGCAGTCAACGGTTTAGCAGCAACTGGCTTAGCCGCGTCTGGCGCGCACGCGTTTAATATGGATGCCAAGGGAACCAGTTTTTTTGCTCAAGCCGGTGATTTTCATTTTTACCACACGTTCGCGCTCGTCGCCTGTGCTTTTCTTGTGCATTTAGGGCAGGAGCGCACGGCCTCCCGTTCCGCGATCTTTTTCATGATCGGGCTCGTCGGATTTTCTGGCAGCCTCTATTGGCGGGCGATTATGGGGCCTGGTAGTTTAGGCAGTTTCCACTGGATTACGCCGCTCGGCGGCCTCGCGCTTATGGCAGGATGGGTGACGCTCCTTTTTGCAGCCTTTGCTTCGCGAAAAGAAAACGCAGGTTAGAGCCTACTTTGAAGGCAACCTAACAACAGCGCGAAGACCACCAGTAGGCGTTAGCTCTAACTGAGCATTTCCGCCGTACATTTCGACAATGTCGCGGACGATTGCCAAGCCGAGGCCCGTTCCAGGAACCCTTTCGTCCAACCGTTTGCCGCGTTCGAATAACGCTTCAAGTTCGGCCTCTTCAACCCCAGGACCATCATCTTCCACGCTGATTTCCATGAAAGGCCGCCTTGGGCTGTCAGCCACGCTTTTAACTCTAATATGAACGGCCGATTTCGCCCACTTCCCAGCGTTATCAATCAAATTACCCATCAGCTCGTCAAAGTCTTGCTTCTCACCGTCAAACCGTATTTCTTTGGGGCAGTTCAACATGAATTCGACCTCGCGTTCCCGGTTCGCAATTGAAACTGCTTTTATGATTTTCTGCAGCCGTTCCTCGATCAGCAGTCCCAAACCAGAGCCTCCGCCAGCAATTCGTGCGCGTTTCAAATGATGATTCACATGATCAAGGATCAAGCCGGTTTGTGCCTTAATGCGGATAGATTTTTTATCCTCCGCGCCTTCAACGTCATTTTGGATAACGGCAAGAGGCGTTTTAAGCGCGTGTGCAAGGTTCCCTACATGAGTACGCGCGCGGTCCAACAGCTTTTCGTTTTGTTCGATCAGCGCATTTATTTCTTCGGCCAGCGGCTTCAAATCTTCCGGCCAATCCCCTTCGATACGCGTCCCTCGTCCCGTCCTGATATCGCTCAGGCTACCCCGCAAGCGCCTCAATGGCCGTAAGCCGTAGCTCACCTGAACAACCAAGGCCATTGTAATAGTCAGCACCAGCGCAGTAAGCGCAAAAATCAGGAAACGGTTAAACTCATCAATAGCGGCTTGTAGGCTCGCCGTATCTTTTGCTACGAGGTAATGAAAGAGCCTATCCGACTCTGGCAAAATAATATCGCGCTCAGCGACCCGTACGGTTTGCCCGCCAGGCCCCATTGTCTCGTAAAACTTCAAAGCAAAGGTACGGTGTTCCACATCAGGCGTAAATTCAAAGTCCCACAAGGATCGTGACCGGAACGGGAGCTGGCCGCTTTCGCCGATCTGCCAATAAGAGCCAGATTCCGGTGTTACAAACCGCTGATCCGCGAGCGGTCGGCCAAACCGAACCACGCCCTCTCGCGAAATTTCGCTGACACCAACCATGCTATCCAACAGGAGGCTCAGATCATCATCGAAATCGCGTAACAAATAGCTTTGAAACAAAAGGGATAGACTATATCCGCCAACGGCGAGCGCTGCCATAGACCACAGTACCGCGGACATCAAAAGACGCCCCGTTAGCGTCTTAAAAAAATGCTTTAGCGTTGCGATCACGTCGCTGGTTGGTCCCATTCAAGGCGGTACCCGAGGCCGCGTACCGTATGGATGATCGGTATATCCATTTTCTTGCGAATACGGTTCACAAAAACCTCGATGGTATTAGAATCCCTATCAAAGTCCTGATCGTAAATATGCTCGGTAAGCTCAGTTCTGGAGATAACTTTGCCTTCATGGTGCATCAGATAGGATAGGAGCTTAAATTCCTGAGCGGTAAGCTTAATGGCCCTGCCCGAAACGGTTACCCTACCACTACGCGTATCCAGAAGCACCGGCCCGCATTCCAGCTGTGGGCTCGCCTGCCCAGCCGAACGCCGAATGAGCGCGCGCAAGCGGGCTAGTAGTTCTTCAACAATAAACGGTTTGGTGAGAAAGTCGTCCGCCCCGGCATCTAGCCCTTCGACCTTATCTGTCCAGCTGTCTCGCGCCGTAAGTATAAGCACTGGCATTAGTTTGCCTTCASCCCGCCATTTCCGAAGCACTGATTGCCCATCCATAATGGGAAGGCCCAAATCAAGGATAACAGCATCGTAAGGCTCAGTGCCGCCCAGGAAATGCGCGTCCTCTCCGTCGCCCGTTACATCAACTGCGTACCCGGCATCCAGCAAACTCTGTTTGATCTGATCGGCTAAATTTTCATCGTCTTCTACCAGCAATATTCGCACGGCAGTTTCCCCTCATTTTACTAAACTTTAGCGCGGCTGCAAAATCTTGCCTGTTTTAGCATCCACGACTGCCGCAACAACATGGCCATCATTACGGCTAATCCGTAAAAAATACTGCCAACCACGGTTGGTACGCCGCAGCTTCAAATCAACCACCCGGCCCTTCARCTGCCGTTCAGCTATCTTCTTAATCTGAGAATAAGACATTATTTCGCCGCGCTTAATTGCCTGCAGCGCGTCATCATGCTCGTCAACGACCAACCGGTTTGCAAAAGCYGCGACRGCGGGRGCATTCATAAATCCAACGCCACCTGCCGCCAGTGCCASYAATAATGCTGTTGCCGATAAAATATGTTTTCTTGTTTTCATAACCGCCATTTTCTCTGCTGGACGCTGAACGTCGGATGAACTGCACCTTAAGCGTTATAAAGAAACTTTTAGTTACCTCTCATATAGAGTAAAATGCACCCAGCGAACAAGTGATCTTTAGCCTCACTCACAGTACTTCAACAGGAAAGATACTACAGGAGGGAACCGTGAAATCGATCTTTTTGCCTGTTACCCCACAATCAATGGCCGTTGCGCCGCTGCAAGCCGCAGCACGGCTGGCTCTCGCCAATCAAGCAACATTGAATACTCTTTTCATTCAAAACGATCCGCGTACTATTATTCCATTTCTGGGTGAAGGCTTAACCGCTGACATGATGCAAAGCATGTACGAAGCAGCAGAACAGGAAGTCCAGGAACAGGAACACGCCGCCTACCAAACATTCCTGAAAGCTATGAATAAATCCGGCATGCCTGTGCGAGAAGCCCCTGACAGTAAACCATACGGCGCAAATGCTAGGTGGCATGTAATTCAAGGGTCAGTTGGCGAACAGGTCGGAAAACGCGCCCGTACCGCTGATGTTGCGATTTGTCTGAAGCCTGACACCGCGATCTCAGATACCGTCGAAATATTCAATGATCTTATTTATCACTCTGGCCGCCCTGTTATTATGGTCCCGCCCGATTTTCCAGAGGGGCAAGAACACCCAAAGTTGGCTGCGTTTCATTATATGAACAGTCTTATTGCTTGGAATGGTAGTGTCGAATGTGCTCGAGCGGTTGCTGCCGCGCGGCCGTTCAGGTGGTCAGACCGCATCATGCACATTGTGCAAATCGGCGCCACCAAAACTGGGCGGGCGGGCCTAAAGGATCTTGCCCTGTATCTCTCGGAACACCGCATTGACACCTGTGAAGTAAGTGCCGAGACTGACAGCCAATCGGTAGGCGCGCAAATCCTCGCCGTCGCACAGGCTGAGCGTTCTGACATTATTATAGCTGGAGCCTATTCCCACAATCGGTGGCGCGAAACGGTCTTAGGCGGCGTGACGAAGTATTTGGTTACTCACAGCACCATGCCCGTTTTCTTCTGTCATTAGCCTACAGCCCTATACTAACTTGAAAAAAAACCACCAGCCTTTAAAGATGAAAGCTTCTATCGGTCCATGCAGTGGGACGTGCCGTTGCGCCCATTGCTTCACTAAGAAACCAAGAATTACCAGACAGGTCGAACGTACGTATGGAAGTCTCTCGCAAAACTATTCTTCATGTTTTCTCTTCATTGGAACTAGCAGGATCACAGCGCCGTTTTATCGAATATCTGGAACACACGGCAACAGATTTTCATCACACAGTTTATGCAATGGACGGAAATTACGAGGCACTGTTACATACCGACAAGGCGCGTAAAGTGTCGGAAGATGAACAGCTGGTAAAAAAAGGCAATACCTTCAAAGCCTCCTTGCAATGCCGGAAACTATTGAAGCGTTTCAGCCCTGATCTTCTTATAACCTACAACTGGGGGGCTACCGAATGGGCACTGGCCAACCGGTTCCTGCCGATTTGCCCGATGATCCATATTCAGGACGGTTTCACTGAAGATGAAGTGTACGCAGAGCGCCGAAGACGAGTGTTCCTGCGCCAAGTTTCATACCGCAGTTGCAAATATGTAATCGTCCCTTCAAGAGCACTTGAGAAGCTTGTAAAATGGAGCTGGAAGCTACCCGAAGGTATCCTCCGCCATGTCCCAAACGGCATTGATATCGCTCGTTTTCAAAAGCCGGCAAAGGCAGACCTGGTACAAGCGTTTTCCATTGATACCAAGCGCCCGATAGTCGGCACGATAGCTGGCCTGCGCCCTGAAAAGAATGTGGGCAGGCTAATYGAAGCCTTTAGYMRCGTTGAAGAYCATATCGAGGGCGTRCAGCTTRTCATCATCGGTGRCGGCATTGGCATGGCAGCGCTCAAAATGCTTGCGGGACGTGTCTGCAAACCGGGGAGTGTCATTTTGACGGGCAATCTAAGTGAGCCTGAACATATATTGCCCACGTTCGACGTTTTTAGCCTTTCCTCGGATACGGAGCAAATGCCGCTGTCTGTTATTGAGGCAATGGCCGCAGGTTTGCCGGTAGTCAGTACTGATGTCGGCGATATTGCACAGATGGTGTCAGACGAGAATAGACCCTACGTAGCGGGCAGCAAAGCCAGCACGCTTTCCGCTGGTATAACTGAACTGTTGGCCTCGCCTGAGAAAGCAAAATCAATTGGGGCGGTAAACCGCACTAAAGCGGAAGACACGTATTCGATTGGGGTGATGGTCGAAACCTACGACGATTTATTCACAAGAGCATGCCACCAAGTCCGGCCGAAGCGTTACTAGGCGGTTCGTTAACCGCAGCTGTCCAGTAATTGGGCACCATAGTTTCAACGGCGCGCTTAACGGGGGCCAAAGCCTCGGTATCCAGATGCTTTTTCAGCAGCTGCAATAAGCGCGGTAGATGACGCAAATAGCTATGCTTTCCGTCGCGCCGGCTAAGACGCACAAAAATCCCAATAACTTTGGCATGGCGTTGGGCGCCAAGGAGCGCCATCTGTTTTTCAAATAATTCAGGATCTATAACAGGACACAGGGCAAAATACCGTTCTAGCACAGCTCCGCGCACGCTTGGATCAACGTCCCGGCGGGCATCTTCCAGCAAGGAGACCATATCGTATGCAGGTGACCCAACAAGTGCATCCTGAAAATCAAGCAGCCCACAACTGGTCAGCCCAGTTTCCCCGCTCAGTATCATAAGGTTATCAACATGGTAGTCTCGCAGCACTAACGCACTGCGATCAGCAGACACCGGCAGCAACGCCGTTTTCCAAGCGTCTATATAGGCGTTCGTCTGTTCTTCTGTGGGGACATCACCTGTCAGCGCAGGCACGAACCAATCGGTAAACAGCGCAACTTCAGTGAGCAGAGTTTCCTCTGAGTAAGGTGGTAAATCGATCTTTGTCGCAGCACTGCCTTTTGCATGTAAGTGCGCAAGAACATCTGCAGCCTGCAGATACAAGCCCTGTTCGTCAGCACCCGCTGCCAGCAGCTCAGTGAAAGTGTCATCACCAAAATCTTCAATAAGAGCGAAGCCTTTAGCGCGATCTTCAGCGAAGAGCTTAGGCACCCGCAAGCCAAGGTTTTCAAGGTGTGCCTGAATATCCAGATATGCGCCCAGCTTTTCCTGCTCAGGCGGGGCATCCATCAGCATGCGGCTATCATCGCCGCGAACGAGGCGAATATAACGGCGAAAAGACGCGTCAGAAGGCAGCGGGAAAATATCAGCATCTGCCCAGCCACATTTTTCAACGAAGGATAATTGGTCTTCCAGTCTTTTTACCGACACTCAACACTCCTCACGGCACCATCTTTTAAGCTGGTATAGCAGACCAGCTTAAAAGGGCAATGCGAGGCAAGGCCGCGATAAAGGCTGTATCACTCAGCCGGAGTAAGTTCTGCCGCAGCCTCTTGCATAGCCGCAGAGATCACGCCGTATGCGCCGCCCCAAAGCTCTTTCAGCTCAGGGGTAAAGTCGTCCCCCATCACATTCTCAAACGTCCACAGCAACACACCGCCGACCACATCATAGTGAGCAGCGACAGCTCCGTACCCTACATGCCGTTCGCCAAGCCCTTTCAGAAAGGACGTCAGCTCGTCCGGTTGCTTGAGGGACAGGACAATCTGCCTGAGCGCCATCACCAGTTTCTGGCCTTGCTCCTCGATCGAATTTTTAAAGAGTGGCCGCACGCCAGGGGCCACTTCGAAAAGGCGCTCGTAGAACACTCTAGCGATTTCATCTTTTTTCGGCACCATCTGGCCAAAAGAATATTGCAGTTTTGCTACGTCATCAGGGGTCATGAAATTGATCCTTATGTTTACAGGGGACTCGGTACATAAGATTGCAGCCATCTTATGGGAGAAGCCTTAAATAAACATGACCGGAACGGCCCCCGTCCGCGTGTATCTACTCCACAGGTTGTGGTTTTTTTGAAGCTCGTCTGATGTACTCATTCCCGGGCGCAGGAAAACGCGGCATCAAGAACGAAAGCACAAGCGAAATCGCCGCCATAATAGCGCCAGCATAAAACACCCATGCTGGAGAATGTACCCACAGAAAAGCGCCAAACACCCACGGAATTACCACGGCAGCAATATGGTTGATCGAAAAGCTAACGCTRGAGGTGGCGGCAATATCCTTTGGATCGGCAATTTTCTGCAGGTAACTACGCTGCGCTATGGCAAACGAGAAAAAYAAATGATCAAGTACATACAGCCCTGCTGCGATGTTTGCGTCGGTGGTTATWGCGTAGCCTGCAAATACGATGATCAAACCAACATATTCAAAAATCAGGGCGTTTCGTTCACCGACTTTACTAATGATTCTACCCAGCATCGGGGCAATAAAGCTGGTCACTAGATAGTTAAGCAAATAGAGCAAACTGATATCAGCCGCAGAATATCCAAACTCGGACACCAGCAGAAAACCTGCAAACACCACAAATATCTGCCGCCGGGCACCACCCATGAAAGTCAGCGCGTAAAATAACCAATACCGCTTCCGAAGGATAATTTTCTTATGCTGAGGGGTGTGGCCGTCTATGCGCGGGAAATTAACCCACAAGAAAAAAGCCGCTGTAATAGTGAGCGCACCACCAATCGCGTATAGCCATGCGTAAGATACGCCCAGCAACTCTAACGCTACCCAGAGCATGCCATAGGCCAATAGCGAAGCTACAGATTTTGCTGAAATCTGTTGGCCCATAGCGATCGGCGCACGGTCCTTCGGCAACCACTGCAGTGTCAGCGACATTTGAATAGTCTCAAAATAGTGGTAGCCAAGCGACATCAGAACAGTGGTGAAATACAAACCGTACTCGCTCGGGAAAATACCAGTTATGGCGACGCCCAAGCCAAGGACAGCAAGAGAGAATATCGCGAATGTCTGTTCGCGCAACGCCAACAAAATAAACACGGCGGTGAAGGCCAAAAATCCAGGGACTTCTCGTAGGCTTTGCAACACACCAATCTCTCGGCCCGTAAAGCCTGCGATCTCTACGGTGAAATTATTCAGCAGCGCCATCCAGATAGCAAAAGCAAACGGCGCTGAGGCCGCCATCACCAGCAAACATGCTTCCGGGCTCTTCCAATAGTTTGGCTTGGTTGAAGCGGCGCTCAACTTCTCACCAGGCTCTTTACCTGCATCTGTGTTAGCACTCTGCCCAGGTTTAACGGCTGAGCTTGCGTTGTTTTTCTGAGGATTTTGATGCTTTWSYRMRRKWGACCTTTCAACTGTTGTTCAGGAACCATTCAAAGCACTCATCGTTTTATCCCGCCAATTCGCAGAGGCTATATCGACCAGTCGGGTTTTATCGAGCCTAGCCGGTTTCGTGAGTTCCTACATCTTGRCTGCACCATAGATATTAWATAAAGAAAAAACTATCAAAAATAACTTCCGCTCATGCAAAGCATCGCTAATGTGAATATTATTGAACTTTATGTTAATAATTATTGACATTAGGTATGCCAAATACAACATACAGGTCATCACGAAAACAGAGGCTGAACAAAGCGGCCCCGCCAGCGAAGGAACAACCGGTGACCAAACACGAAAAAACCGCATGGATAATGACACTAGGCTCTGCACTGATCGCCTTCTACCTTGGGAGCTAYCTGCCCGGCTTAATTACCGTAAGTGACGGGATCATTACGTCGCAYGCCGGGCTCGAATATGTTTGCCTGAAAGTCATCATCATTTCTGCTATCGTAGAAATCATTGCAGGTTACGTCGCTAAGCGAAACAAAGGGGCCGTCGAGATAGACGAGCGCGATGTGCTAATAAAATACAAAGCAAGCCACTTCAGTTTGCTATTTCTAACAGTTGGGCTTGTAGGTGCCATTAGCATGGCACTGATCACTCAGGCGGTTTTAGTGTCTGCCCTCGATATAACAGTCATGTTTGCTGTGATGCTTCTGCTGTTGAAYGCTACATGGGTTGTACGGCACGGCACTGAAATTGTGCTGTACAGGATTGGCGGATGATGGCAAAAACCAGCATTACAAATAACGTGAGACGGATGCGCTTTATGATGGATGAGATGACCCAGCAACAGCTGGCAGACCATGTAGGCGTGACACGGCAAACCATAATGGCCATAGAAGCTGGGCGGTATTCGCCCTCGCTCGAAGTTGCCTTCAAAATCGCGCGCCATTTTGRCGAGCCSCTTGAAAGTGTATTCGGCTATCCTGATTAAGAATAGGCCTTGGATGCTGTGCGCTAGTCCAATGACTTAGCCTACAGCTAKAAAGCTGTGRGCTTARTCRTCATCGGACCTGCGTGAAGATCTCATCCCAAACGCGGCACCGAAAGCAACACCTAGCGCGATACCGATGGCCAAATTATCGAGCGCCACACCCAAAGCCACGCCGATCGCAATACCAAGCCCCATACTCTGGGCTTTAGTTCTRCCTTTCGAATTTTTTTCGTTTTCGTCGTCCGGTTCATCTGCAGACATAGTGATCTCCCCTTGATAGTCCCTCTTTAGAAGGTGGCCATCAAAGGGAGAWTTTCAAGACCGCKCGGCYGCAAGAGATCACYGCCTMGGGTTACGCAAAAACAGGCGCACGCTTTTCGAGGAACGCSGTGATTGCTTCCGCTACTTCAGGGGACTGCARYTGSKTACCAAAACACACGTTCTCCAGCGCCATTTGCGCAAATAACTCGTCCTTGTCGCCGCGCAACAGGGCTTTTGTTTGCGCGAGGGACGCTGGCGCTTTAGATGCCAACTGCAATGCTGTCTTTTGCGCTGYATTCATTAAATCGCCCGCAGCAACCACGCTRGTGGCSAGCCCCATTTCCAACGCTTCGGCGGCAGTCACACGTTTGCCTAGCATGACAATTTCAGCGGCCCKCAATTGCCCAACACGTGCGGGCAACAGTTTTGAAGAAGCCGCTTCTGGTACCAAGGCCAAATCCACAAACGGCGCTGAGATCCAMGCCTCTTCGGYCATGTAAACAAAATCACAGTGGAGCAATAAGGTGAAACCAACGCCAACACCAAAACCGTTTACTGCAGCCACTAATGGCTTCTCYGCTGTAATCAAGGAACGCAAGAATTGGTGCACAGGCATGTCGCCGTCCTGGCGGCCACC
Organism: Kordiimonadaceae bacterium; assembly: GCA_016764715.1. Taxonomy (GTDB): domain Bacteria; phylum Pseudomonadota; class Alphaproteobacteria; order Sphingomonadales; family Kordiimonadaceae; genus Kordiimonas. The sequence continues at coordinate 11,771 of JAESRJ010000139.1, forward strand.
AGACTGTGCCTGAAAATCAAGTAGATCATTTCCAGCAGTAAAAGCATTTCCCGTGCCAGTGATAATGATGGCACGTACACCAGCGTTTGTATTCGCATCATTAATCGCTGCGGCGGCAGCACCGTACATAGCTTGCGTAATTGCGTTTTTCTTTTCTGGCCGATTAAACGTAATCGTTAGAACGCGGTCTTYAATCTCGGTTAATAGGGGATCTGTCATTCTGTTCGTCCTTTGGTCAAGTTGTTCTCTAATCTGCTAATTCAATCGGGTCGGCGCCGTTGTCCGCAGGCGCCTGAGTCCGCGCGAAAGCTTCGAATTCGTTTGCTCGTTCAATAATATTCTTGAAGAAGACCGAAAAAAGCTGTCTCTCTGTCGTGGTATAGCCCTCAAGCAAGGCCTCGTTTAACTGTGGGATTAAGCTACGGGTTTCGTTCAAAATGCCCCGGCCCTGAGGTTTCAGGTGAAGTGCAAATGCGCGACCATCTTGTGGGTCTGCGCGCCGCTCCATCAGGTCTTTCTTTTCCATACGGTCCACCAGCGTTGACGCAGCCGCAGCCCGCAACCCGAGCGCTCGCGCCATACCACTCATGAGGCTGCCTTCATTTTCGCCGACATACATCAAAGCACCGTGCTGCGCGGCCGTTATACCAAAGCGCGAAACGAGCGACTTGTCTGCAGCCCTGAATAGCGCTTTATGGCTAAGATGTAGCAGATGGAAAATGCGCGGGTTCGACACTGGTTTTGGTTTCCTAAAATTTGCTTCGTATACGAAGTAGTTTGTTTTTATAGACCGGCAAGGGGCAAGTAAAACAATAATTCAATAGGGTAATGCTGCGGAGGGAATTCCGCGAAGCTTCAAGGCCGCATGATGGTGTCGATATGCTCTGCCAGGGTTTCTTCAAAATCACTCCTGAAAACGGCCATGTCGTCGCGTTCCAGCACTTTCTTCACTGCCCCAACAGGATGGCTCATATGCCAAACACCGATCACAGCATGCTGCAGTTGTATGACACGGGCCACCACCCATTCGATGTCATCCGTTGCCACCCASGCTGCAAGTTGGCCAGAAATTTCAGCCATCTGGCTTTTAAGCTGCTGCTTGAAGGCCAGTGCCTCATCGTACGTTAGGTCACGCTCAAGCACGGTATGCAGTATCGCAGACAGCCGGCAATATAGAGGCCGCGCGGCAAAAATCGCTGCGAAAGCCTTGCCCAGTTCCGTCGGCTTTTCAATCGATTTAAAATCGTCCCTCAACAAACCGAGCTGCTGCTCAAACAATGCTAGAAACAACACTTCTTTGCTTCGAAAGTATCTGTACAAAGCGGGCTTAGTTATACCAACCGCAGTCGCGACAGACACCATATTCACGGCATCGTACCGCTCAAGCAGAAACAYCTCACCAGCCGCTGCGAGTATCTGCTGGCGGCGTTCTGCTTTTTGTGCAGGGCTAATCGCCCGTTTTTTTATATCCGCCATCGCTGGTCCTTGGCAGTAAAGCTACTGCATATCATGAAGGTCCTAGCTAGCATGGCTGGCCCCTAATGAAAACAGGGGGCCATTCGAAAGAGCCACCAATAATCAGCTTGGCACCTCAAAGCCTCGCGYATATTTTCTTCATTAAATCGACTAAAAACACATATAAGTATATTCTTGGCCAAAACGATATAGGGAAGCAGGTCATGTTCGAGGTAAGTACCTACGCCTGCATCTAGATGATGCGAGCACCGATAATGGCTGCCTGCGCTTTATCCCAGGAACCTCGGAGCGCGCAATTCTTAGTCAGTCTAAAGGTGACGTTAGTTGCCACAGCGGCTGGCCACTCTCGTAATATTTCTTTTCAAACAATGTAAGGAACTCTTTTGGGTCGAAGCTAGCGATCAGGCTCTGTCGCCCGGCTATTCGTAGGGCGATTTGAAACTCTTCCAAATATAGTTTCCAGTTCGACCGCAGTTCCAGCACTCCCCCAAGTTTAACAATATCCGGGAAAACCGGGCTACCGTGCCAGCGCCTGCCCAAATGCACAGACTTGGGCCATGGGTTTGGGTATAGGATRTAGTGRCGKKCAARCCGCCWACCYGCGGCTGAGGCTAATCGGTAAAAATCATTCAGATCCGCGCGCTGCAAAATTAAATTCTCAGGCTGGTCACCAGACCGYTCCCGGCTCAATCTGTTTTCGGATTTATCAAYRCCRATCACCCAGTGATCTGGGTTAGCAATAGCAAGCAGCCGGCTGCTGTCTCCTGTACCGCAACAGCTATCAAATATCAGTGGCTTTGTATCGCTATCAATCTGGATTTGCGTTCGGTCAAAAGCTTCCTGGGTATGCTGTGCAACTGGCTTTAAGAAAGCATGTTCAAGATGGCGGCGCACCGTTTTGTCCAACTGGCCGTGCGGCCCTGTTTGGTTACTTTCCACTGTACGTGATTTAGACACCGTCGCTCCCTTAGTCCTGGCCGCATGCTGTAGCTTGCTAAGCCCCTAAACCCTAAGGCCCTGCTTTACGACTGCGCTCGCCAGTCGGCAAGCCTTGATTCCAATGCACTCTATAAGATACCGCGGTCCTTACAGCAGACGCTTTAAACATATTCAGAAATAAGGCAGCGCTAGCCAGCTCTATCGCTCACACCCCCTCCGGCTTAGCTGCGTTTTTCGGCCCTGAACCACAAATTGAACGCCCATTTCTCGCCAGCTTCAACCGGGTTCCCGCCGTGCAGGCTATCGGCATGGCGTTCATAAGCCCCTGCGTAACAATTATGAAAAACCAGTATTTTCCCGAGCTCCGCAGGGATGGTAAGGTCCAGCTTCGGAAACAAAGTCCCGCCGCCTAGTGCAGGCGTATTCAAATAACCAAGAACAGAAATCAACCGTTGCCCGCCATTTTCCATCACCCGTTTTCCTTGCGGTGTACTGGGCAGAAACGCGTCGAAATGGGGGCGGTACTCTGCGCCTTCTTTGTAATGGATCACTTGAAATTTTTCAGCGTGAGCGAGCGGCAGTCCCACCAGCCCAGCTATCCGTTTGGATACGCGGTTCGTCGCCGCGTTAAAATCATGGTTCAGCCAGCTGACCTCATTGGTGCGGCTTTTTGAGGTCTGACCGCCCGAGAGCCCCACCACCACAGCCGGCTCCATRCCCGCGCCAACAGCGGCGGCAATAACATGGCGACACTCTGCCCCACTTATGAAATTGTCGACGGTGTAAACTCTGGGCTCTAGATTAAGATCAATAATTGCACGTTTCACCCGGTATATTTCCTATCAACTGAATGCGGCAGATCTTCACTGCGCCAAGATACGAAGCAACTGTAATCACTTTTCAGTACAGCACCAGCATCGTCTTTTCTTTGATAATGTCACCGACCCTGTCGCAACTGCGCACGGGATTAGATCACATAAAAATAWATTGCCACGAAATGACACGCACTGCCCGCCATAACGAATACATGCCAAACCGCATGAAAATAGGCAACAGAATGAAACGCATAAAATACGGCGCCGCCTGTATAAAACAAGCCCCCAGCAATCAGCCAATAAAGGCCCACCGCGGGTATTGCTGTGGAAAGCGGCATTACCATCAATACGGCGGCCCACCCCATCAGCAAATACATGGTTAGCGACACACCTCTGATGCGCCGCGCATGCGGTTTCAGGTATGCAAACAACTTGAACGCTGTGCCCGTAGCCGCCGCTGTCCACACACCAACCACCACCCAAAGACCCGTAGCCGAAGGCAGCGAAATAAGGGCGAATGGCGTATAACTGCCTGCAATTTTAAAATAGATCGAGACATGATCCAGCATCTGGAAAAACGGTTGGAACCGTGTTTTGAAACTACTGTGATAGAGAGCGGACGACAAAAACATCATCATCATCGACGCCGCGTAAATAGAAACGGCAGCCACCGCCACGGCACCCTCGGCCTTCATTACTAGAAACACGCAAGCCGCCACGGCAAGCACGGCGCCAAGGCCGTGCGTGGCCGCATGCACAATCTCTTCGCGGAAACTATAGGCGCGCTCTGCCTCAACCTGTGTCGTTTTCACTTGTATCGTTCCTTAAGCCGTAGCCCCCGCTTCACTACCGTTTAAGGATCCTATCCTAAACTGGGTGCGCGATGCCGGCATGTTTAGCCTCTGCCATCAGTTTGGCAAAGTTGCTTTTCGTAAGATGGATCAAATTTTCGTGGTCGCCACTTTCCATGTACAAATCATCAAGCGCATCAAGCCGCGTATCCACCACCACGCGCATAGCGTAGGCAGAGGCACATGCAGGCGCTGCGCCAGGGTCACAGTCATCAAAAATCATGTCAATTTCATGTTCGCTGGCAAGGCCAAGCCGCGATTTCATCTGGTGGCTCAGGTCCGCCAGGTCAACTTTGCACGAGGCAGGAACCACGGCCATCATATAGCCGCGCTCGGTGTTCAGCAGCACACCTTTGGCAATCGATGCACCGCTTATATGCGCGCTTTGGGCTATACGGCTCGCGCTGTAGGCTATTTTGTGGGGTACAAGATCATATTTGATCCCGCTTTCTTTCAGATAGTCACGAATAGTAGGGGCAATGCTCATTATAGGGCTCCATTGTTTTTGGGGGTAAAAACAGAGCCGTCGCGGCACGAAGGAGGCGGCAGGCTGAAGGCATCATACCAGATTTTTCCGCTTCCCCATACCACCGAACGATCACAGTTTTTTGGGGGCCCGTATAGCACACAAAATTGATGTCCGGGAGCGCGCCAAAGGCTTGTCCCGACAAAGCTAAGCCCTTACCCTGACTAGAAAACAGGCGACCTAGACGAAGTTTGCGTTGTATGTTGCACCTGCTAAAGACATTGCTGAAACCCTTAATCCGCACCGTGAATGAGCTAAAGATGACAGATACGCCCGACCAGAAAATGCAAAACGGCAAACAGGCAAAAAAAACCGAAGTGATAGAAGTGCGCTTACCGTTTGATAAGAAGCAAACTTTCATGGAGGCCTGCAAAGCCAGTGAGCAAACCGCCAGCAGCGTGCTGCGCGGCGCGATCGATCTGTATCTGCTAACCGGCAAAGTCGGTGCGAAACACTCAAAATACAGGAGTTTCAGCATGATACTAACAGGGATGATACTAGGCGGCGCGCTTTACGGCCTTGCCATAATGGACAACAGCAGCGTCGCTGCGCCAAACACGAGCACAGTTAAGAACGTCACTCTTACTCTAGGCAAACAAACTACAAATTGGTCCGATGATAAATATGCAGCCATAAGAAACCCGCTGATCAAACTTCAGTTTACAAAACTGGAYCGGAATGCCGACTATATAGTAGATAGGTCGGAATTTGGGTCTGTAAAAGATTATCATGGTCTGGTGGGGCCGTTGGACTTGAGCAAACCAATCATTGTTGCCCCCGATAGCTACAAAGTATTTAAAGTACACTACGATGAGTTTAGCAAAACTCCATTCGCTATGGGCAAGTGTTTTGGCAACATTTTGAGAACGCGTAGTACAATGTTTGCGCAGAGTTTCTATCTGATCGACGAAAACCGTGACGACAAACTCACCCTTGCCGAATACGCAAATCATCCCAAGTTTCCAACCCTAAAAAGAATGGAAAAAGAATTTGCCGTTTTGGACAAAAACAAAGATGGTTATTTGTCCCTTACCGAGACCCGCATCAAAATAAAAAAATGGGTCGCAGCTCATGACCTTCGTGGAAACGAACAGTACCTAAACTCGGTTGACGTACCCGACGGCTGCATAAAAGATTTCAAGAAACTTGACGAGACTGATTACAAGAACTTAACGATAGATGAGGAGGCGAAGAAGCCAAAAAACTATCTAATCATCGGTTTTGGTAAATTAGAGCGCATGTACGAGCCCCACGCTAAAGGCGGCGTCAGCAAAGAACGGTTTGATACCCTTGATAACGATAATAGCGGCGGACTYAGCTTTGAAGAATTTATTGTCTGGTACCTATAGCCAAGCCAAAGTTAAAAATTTAATTTAAATTCAATACCTTAACCAAAGACCAAACTTCGTAAGTACACGCCCAATTCCCGTGTACTTACACTTTTCACATCTTTGTCATACGCATTATTGGTCTTTCCTTACGAGGCAGCTGTTGTAAGCTTGCGTCACTTAAGGCCATCACTGAAACTCCTTAAATGCACGAAAAATGACAAACATGAGCGATCCGAACAAACCAGCTGCAAAGCCCGCGACTAAATCCAGCCACAAGAAATCCGAGGGGCTGGAGATCAGGCTGCCTTACGACAGCAAAACGGCCTTCCGCGCCGCCTGCGACGCCAGCGGCGAAACCGTAAGCACCGTGCTGCGCAGCGCCATCGATCATTATACCAAACACCGTCATTTTAGTGCAAACCCACCAAAATACAGGAGTTTCACAATGATGATAACAGGGATGCTACTCGGCGGCTTAATAGTTGGAGCATTTGCCTTCGCCGAAAGTGAACCCGCTAAAGAAGACCATCCACTGGTCCTCGCATACCTGACGCAGCTCGATAATAACAAGGACAAGAAAATAACCCTTGATGAGTTTTCTGCCAAGGCGGTTTGGCATGAAACCCTTAAATTCACATCCATATCGCAGTCTCAGCAAGGCCGGTTTGGTCCGATATTTACACCCATCACGTCGCATTCAGGAGTGGCCGCAATTGGGCGTGACCCGGTGTCGCTTGGGAAAGATATTCAAGTAGACACTTCGCCGACGAAATACGTTTGGGCTAAAACCGCATGCAGAAGCTCCCTCGCTGAGATCAAACAAGGTGAAATCGTTCGCGAGTTTTATTCGCTTGATACCAATGGCGATAATCAATTGAGCGCGACAGAATTAAAGCATACACATTTGTTACCCACACTCGAACGGCTCAAAAGCGAATATTATTCGCTTGATACCAACCACGATGGTTCCTTGACAGCTAGCGAAATCAATAGTGAATTCAGCCGTGCAAAAATAGCGGACGAACCCATTATCCAGCATTACTCAGTTAACAAAATATTAGAGACACCGCTGCCCTGCTTGAACCAAAACACAGCACGCGAGGGTCAGGCGGCAACAGATACGCCAATCATGAGTATCGTCTGGCCAATTGGCAGGGAGCCCTTCCGGTCGCTACAGATAAAAGGGGGCGGGTTGAACGATGAGTTGTTCGCCCACCTTGACCGGAATAGCGACAATAGGCTGAGTTTTAATGAATTTACTTTCTGGTACCTGTAATTCCGATAAATATAAAATAACTTTATATATCAACTGACTAAAGGACTTATTCGAAGCGTAAGTACGGCCTAAAAACCCGCGTACTTACAAACCACCCGCCACCGTCAGACGAACTAGACCGCTACCCGTACCACCCAGTTATTGTAAACTACAGTCCATTGCGGCCATCACTGAAACTCCATAAATGCACGAGAATGACAATTAAATGAGCGATCAGGATAAAGCAAACAGCGCACCCGCAGGGAAGCATCCAATGAAATCCAGCCAGAAGAAGACTGAAGGGCTGGAGATCAGGCTGCCTTACGACAGCAAAACCGCCTTCCGCGCGGCGTGTGACGCCAGCGGCGAAACCGTAAGCACCGTGCTGCGCAGCGCCATCGATCACTATACTAAACACCGTCATTTCAGTGCAAACCCACCAAAATACAGGAGTTTCACAATGATGATAACAGGCATGCTACTCGGCGGCCTTATGGTTGGCGCATTTGCGTTCAACGGCACCGAACCGGTCACTGCACAAAACCCACTAATACCACGCTACTTCGACAAGTTAGATGCCAATGCCGACGGCGTGATTACAGTCGACGAGTTTATTGCCAAGGCAACCAGACAAGGTGCCCTCAAATACGTCCCRGCCATCCGRTATGAMGTYGGYAGTTCCTTACCYGGWTTTTTTGCCGCTGSWGATGTCGGCTTTACAGCCGAAAAAATAAACGTCAGTAACGGGACTTTCGATATCAAGTATACGGCGACGGCTAAGAATTTAGTGTGGGACAGCCCTGAATGCAGGGCGTCTCTCGCAGAAATAAGCAACGGGGAAATTGCACGCGAGTTCTATGCGCTGGATAGCAACGCAGATAACCAGCTTGATCTTTCAGAACTCGAAAAAACACGCATTTTGCCACCGCTTAGYCAGCTTGAAAGRGAATATAAAATATTGGACAAWAATGCCGACAACTATCTTCGGCAGAGCGAAATCGAAGCCGTTTTCGAACAAGCCCTTACATGGCRYRAAGGCCGGGGRKTTCTGGTGCTATCCAYTCACAAAGAAGTTMAACGACCAAAAACCTGCATGGTGGACGAACAAGCCAAGGCCCAAGATGCCACAGTTACCATGATTTGGACATTTGGACGCCCATCCTTTCAAATGTTGCAGGAAAAGAACGGYGGCGGGATACCTGACGACCTATTCRCCTTCTTAGACRYCAATTCGGATAAGCGACTGAACTTTAACGAGTTTATCAGCTGGTACTTGTAGAAACGCYCGTGTAAGGACACGMTAAAATCCCRTGTCCMTACACGCTTTTATGATCCGCCTTACACGATAAGGCGCTTTCCTTACCCTGTTGTTGTTGTAAGCTGCCACCCAGCTGTTCCACCCTTAAAACTCCACAGAACAGCAACAGGGAACCTACTGGAATGACCATWGTATGAGTGATCAGAACAAGCCAAAAGCATCAGCCACCAATCCTGCCCCAAAGAAATCAGAAGGCATTGAGATACGGCTGCCGCTYGACAGCAAAACMGCCTTTCGCGACGCCTGCGATACGCACGGCGAAACCGCGAGCGGTGTGCTGCGGCAAGCGATTGATCACTATACCAACCACGGCCATTTCAAAGCGACCCCACCAAAATACAGGAGTTTTACTTTGATAGTTTCAGGCATGATACTAGGCGGCCTACTGGTCGGCACCGCCATCACCGCAAACACAGAAGTAGCCGAACCAGAAAACCCGCTACTCACCCCCTATTTCACCAATTTTGACGCAAACGGTGATGGCTTGCTCACCCTTACTGAATTTCGCACAGGGCTAGATGCACTTTCAGAAAAATATTCCATAGAGTCACGCCTAAAAACAATCAAAGGCGGGGGAATTAGACCATCTGCGAATACTGATGTCGAAACCGTTAGTTTTGCCTTTAACAAAGGCACGGGCATCACAACGCCWATAGCTGAACAAAGTTCCGTCAATCTCACCGATATAGACGTTGAAGTATTTTCAAAATTGAACTTCCCGGTTGAGCATTTGATCTCATTGCTTACCGGTGAAAGTCCAGAATGTGAAACGGCTCTGTTGCAGATTAGTGAAGCAGAATTTGCCAGAGAGTTTTACACGCTTGACCATGACAAAGACAACTTGCTGACCCTCAAAGAATTCTCCCCAACTCAGCTGTTACCGCAGATGCAAGAATTAAGAGAAAAANTTGWCKYMYTWRASRWMNATYARAAKSRYYAKWWAAMRRWRACCGAAATTCAAGCGGATTTTAAGTACAGCAAGCCGCTGCTCTGGGCCTCAACTTCATTCAGCCTAGGAACGAAAAATCTAAGAATTCCTGACGTTTGCGACACAGCCTTTAACGGCACCACGCTGGTAGTTGGGGACGCTTCGGCCCCTCTTTCCTACAACGCTACTTTTAATTTACATGATTGGTCGTTGTCCCATTTCCCGACAGCACACGGCATGAACAAGGCCTTATACGCCACGCTTGATAACAATCAGGACAAAGAACTTTCCTTTGACGAATTTGTTGGCTGGTTCAAACTTGCACCTAGAGTGGGTATCTAACCGGCTCTAACCCTCATTTTCTGCCCGTCAGGACGCACCAAACAGGCGTGTCCTGACACTGCTTTTCATTTTTCCGGGCGAGAATTCACAGCTTCGCGACGAGCTTGGCGTTGCGAACGCTCGGCGTTATGGTCAAGCCTTAGCACTCCAACGGTGCAAATTGACCGTGCAACAGAACCATAAGCCGAGACCCCGCGTTATGACCGACGAGCCAAARCCCGCAAAGCCAAYMGGCAAAAAATCGGAAGCCATYGAAATACGGCTGCCGCACAGCGACAAGCTTGATTTCATGGAGGCCTGCAAGGCCCGCGGTGAGACAGCCAGCAGCGTGCTGCGCGGGGCCATTGGCCAATATCTGGAGCACGGTCATTTTGGTGCCAACACACCAAAATACAGGAGTAGCCTCATGATGCTTTCAGGCATGATAATCGGCGGCATGGTCGTCGGCGCAGTCTTAACCAACCGCTCAGAAACACCGTTAGAAAACCCGGTGATGACCGCCCATTTCAAACGCATTGATACCAGCGCAGACGRCATGATTACTTTGGCAGAATTTCTAAAGGGTACCGTAAAAACTGTTACCGAGCATTCGGTTATCCTCCGCCTGAACAAGCCCTTTTTCTTCAATACACATGACGATATCGATACCAATGATTTTGCCGTTGGCCCAACCAAGCCGGGTGAAGTGAAACATGTGACGTTCACGCTGTCGAGCGCTCTGATTGAGGCAATTGATAAAAGYCRSTCCGAAGACGAAGGCCCAAAGTGTTCCAATGCCCTTAGAGAAATTAGAAACGCCGAAATCGCGCGGGAATTCTATACGTTGGATCAGGACAGTAATAATCTGCTGACGGCAGAAGAGTTTTCACGTAACCAGCTTCTGCCCAGCCTTGGCGAACTGAAGGCGAAATTTGCGGCGATTGATGAAAACGGTGACGAGCAGCTTAGCCAACCAGAAATCAACGCAGAYTTGAGCTTGCGAGAACCAGAATTATTAAGGGAACCTGTTACCTACGCCCCGCGCAAGTTACAAGTACTGCCCGCAATTTGCCAGAGCCCCATTGGCAGCCACACCGCGCAGCAATCCGGCGGCCCACAAGTATCGGTGGAAGAAATGTTCACGGACCTAAGCAAATGGTCATTAGCGCATACACCGCCAGTTGACGGCATGAACCCSGCRCTGTTTAGACRACTRGACGCCGATAATAACCGGRAGCTTAACTTTGACGAGTTTGTAACGTGGTATTTCTAATCAAWTGACCAWGSGCMAACCGACCACTTCWRCCGCARCTAAACCCTACTAAAGCCGCTGTCCCTACGGCCAGGTTTTCGCTGTCTGGACAGCGGTAAACTGGCTGTCCCCACCAGTTTTATAATGGTCGCGACCAACTTACCATTGCCAGCCCACTGGCGCATGCTGCACCCTGCAAGTTCCAGTGAACCAGCGAGTGCCCTGCCATGACCCGTGAGAATGAGCCCACAAGCAAAAAGCCCACCGACGCGCCAAAGAAGATGTCGGACGCCATAGAGATCAGGCTGCCATTCGCAGACAAAGCCGCCTTTATGGAAGCCTGCAAAACGGGCGGAGATACTGCCAGCGGCGTGCTCCGCAGTGCCATTGATCGCTATCTCAAGCACGGCAACACGCCTGACAAAGCCCTRCCGAAATTCAGGCACATCCCAGCCCTGATTACGGGTATGGTTTTGGGCGGCTTGATTGTCGGYGGTGCCACAGCCTTCAAGCCCGCCCCGCCTGAGCCAGAAAACCCGCTCATCGCRCAACACTTTACGAAGCTGGATATAAATCAAGACCAGCTAATCACCTTGCCAGAATTCGCAGCGGCTTTTCCTGAAACGGCYTTCACCTTGCGCTTCCATTATCACAACGTAGAACTGGGAAGTTTTCGCTCTGGGTCTAARGTGGCGGAGAAAGAATCTATCTCGCGCTTGATGCAAGACTTCAAAGTATCCACAGCTAGCATCAAAAAAGCATGTGAAGAGGCGCTCAATGATACCCGCCCAGTCTTTATCGCAGGAAAATTTCGTGCGCTCGATGAAAACCACGACAACCTGCTCTCGTCTGCCGAGTTTGCAGAGAATGACTTCACGCCTAACCACAATTTTCTAACGCAGGCGTTCGAGCAAGTCGATATTGATAAGAACGGCCTGCTTACACTGGCGGAAACCCAGGCCCAGCCGCAACGCCTGATTAAAGTCACCTATAGACCGATGTCTTCTAAAGTATTTGACAATGCCCTGCCGGTACCGCCCGTTTGTTTCGATGATCTTTTTAAAGAAATCGAATTTACGAGCCGGGAAAAAATGGAAGCTCCCAATTTCCAATACAGCTTTCAAAATCTAACGCATGTATTTAAAGCGTTTGCCAGCATCAGCCCTCAGCAATTTAGCGAACTCGACCACGATAAAAACAGTAAGTTGAACTTTGATGAGTTTGCTACTTGGTACTATTAGTCCGCTTTCACGGCTTTGGTGTCACGATGAAACGCCCTGTCACCGCGAGAACCGCCAGAGGCACCACGATCCAATAGAGTTCCGACAGCAACACCTGCGCGCCGCGTGCCGTGAAGAACGCGCTGACACCAATGGGGGAAACCTCAACCGGTTGCCACGGCATAAAATAACGCACGTCCG
>JAESRJ010000140.1 GCA_016764715.1 Kordiimonadaceae bacterium
GGATGAAAAACACCCCGATTCTTCAGGATATGGCGGCAATGGACCACGGGCAATGCCCCACGCTTTTCCAGCATTCACAAATGCCTGCCGCCTTCCGGGATAATATCAGTGTGCTGCATGACGGCGTTGATACAAAATTGTTTAAACCGGATCCAAAGGCAAAAGTAACCTTCGGAGACCATGTTTTCACCGCAGAAGACGAGGTGATCACCTATGTGGCGCGCGGGATGGAAGAATATCGCGGCTTCCCGCAATTTATGCGAACCGTGGCGATCCTGCTAAAACAGCGGCCTAACCTGCAGGTGTTGATCCTCGGTAACGACAGGGTGGCCTACGGTTCCGAGCGCGCTGACGGCAAAACGTGGAAAGAAGCGATGCTTGAGGAACTCAAACTTGATGAAAGCCGCGTGCATTTTATGGGGCTTCAGCCGCTTTCTGTGTTTCGGGCCGCAATGCAAATCACCAGCGCCCATATCTACCTAACGGTGCCATTTGTTCTGTCGTGGTCCCTGCTGGAAGCGATGAGCGCGGGTGCCCTAATTGTAGGGTCAGATACGGAGCCTGTGGCAGAGGTGCTGACAGACGGCGAAAACGGTGTAATCGTCCCGTTCTTCGAGCCAGAGACCATTGCCGAGAAAGTGATGCATATCTTAACGAATAAAGCTGAGTATGCCCCGCTAAAGGTGGCTGCGCGCAAGAAGATGGTTGAGAATTACGCAACAAAAGACCTGTTACCCCAATATTGGCAGCTGATCAAATCTGTTGCAAACGGGACACAGGTTTGACTGTATGATCAGTTTTATAGGCAAAGCAGTAACCCCACTGTTGAATTTACCGCACGGGGGTGCTGTTGTGTTCGGCGGGAGAGGATACGAACGAAATTAATGAATTCCTTAAGTGTTTTCCGCTATGWRTAWTGCGWTTTTAAWCAATTATGCGGTTGACATCATTGGCATTCTCTCGGTAGAGAGTGTCTTTAGGGGGCTGTAAGGAACTTTCGTTCGTGCCTCAAGATAAATACGTGGTTGCTTTTTCAGGAGGAAAGCTATGGCTTCAGTTAAYGAGATTTTTGGTACTGCAGGTAATAATACTATCTTTGGTACAGGCGCAAACGATAGAGTTTTCGCCGATGCTGGTAACGATGACGTTTCCGGTGGTAATGGTGATGATACACTAAACGGCGATGCGGGTGATGATACGCTTTCCGGTGGTAATGGTAACGMCGTTCTAAATACAGGCGCGGGTACCAATGAAGTTGCTTCAGGTGGTGACGGTAACGATACCATCACTGGCGGTAGCGGCGCGGATACGCTGACTGGCGGTAACGACGATGACGTTATCGATGGCGGTGCAGGCGATGATAGTCTTGATGGTGGMGCTGGCGATGATACGCTGACTGCTGGCACGGGCACCACTAATACTCTGATCAGTGGCACAGGTACTGACATTCTTATCGGTGGTACTGGCAATGACACGTTCACAGGTACAACAGGCGCTGCTAATACAACGACTGTTCGTATTTCGGGCGAAGCTAATGCCAACGAAACTCTGTCGGCAGCCGGTACGCTTGTATCAGACGTTGACGGCGCTGATGGCGGTGATTTTCTTGATACTGTTGAGTTTAGCAACGTTACCTTGGTTGCGGGTACCGCTCAGGTGTTTTCAACGACGGTTGTCGGTGGCACAGTTGCAAACGTAGAGGGTGCTCAAACCGCGACTATCGATCTGGGCGGCAGCGTTCTAYCTTTCGCTGGCGACGCTGGCGGTGCGATAACTGCATCTCAGATCAATACTGCCGGTACACTGCAGTTTGATTACCGGATCACGTCTATCATTGCTAATGGCGAAACGTTTGCCGTTACTGCAGGGACAACAACTCAGGTTATCGAGATTGATGATTTTGGTTCTACGATCACTATTACAGCGACCGATATTGAAATTGGTGGTGGTGTTCCACAGCTAACATATACGCCAGGTGCTGGTTTGGGTGATGATGCGAACCAAGTTGGTTCACAGCCTAATATTCAGGTTGTTGTTGCTCAGCTTGCTGCAGAGGTAGTCACTGGTGCAACTTCTGCGCAGGCACTTGCTGCAAATGTTGACGAAGAAACTATCACAGTCACGCTGACTACTTCTGATGACGGCAACTTTACTGCCGCAGTTGGCGGTTCTACGCTTCGCGGTGATAGCGGAACTGGTCTTTTAGGCGAAACATTCACAGGTCTTGCTGGAAACGACCGTATCCTCGGTAATGACGGCAATGATATAGTCAACTCCGACGCGGGTGATGATACTGTAAATGGTGGTGACGGTAACGATACTGTAACGTTGGGCGCTGGCGCTGATCGGTTCTTTGCTGGTCAAACTGATGCCGGTAACGATACTGTTGACGGCGGCGCAGGCGATGATCTTATCTTCGGTGGTGCTGGTAACGATAGCCTCTTTGGTGGTACTGGTACTGACTTTATCGGTGGCGGCGCTGGTAACGACATCATTCGTGGTCAAGATGCTACTAACACAGACACTGACGGAGATTCGCTCTTCGGTGGTGACGGCAACGACAGCATCTTTGGTGCTGCTGGTGCTGATTTCCTCGGTGGTGGCGGTAATGAAGATACCATCACTGGCGGTCTTGGTAATGACAGCATCTTTGGTGGGGCTACTGGCGGCAATGATAGCCTGTCCGGTAACGAAGGCGACGATGAAGTCTTTGGTGGCCTCGGCAACGATGAAGTCTTCGGCAATGACGGCGACGATGAAGTCTTCGGCGGCGCAGGCAACGATGTAGTCTTCGGCGGCGACGGCAACGATGAAGTCTTCGGCGGTGCTGGTAACGATAGTGTCAACGGCGGGATTGGTGATGATTTCGTAAGCGGCGGTGCCGGCGATGACACCATTAACGGTGCTGCGGGCGGAGATAACACTCTTCGCGGCTTAGCTGGTGATGATTCCATTATTGGCGGTGCTGATGATGATACCATTGAAGGCGGCGACGATGACGATACCATAACCGGCGGTGGCGGTGATGATTCGATTACTGGTGGTACTGGTGACGATAGCATTACTGGCGGTGCTGGTGATGAAAGCATCGATGGCGGCGACGGTAACGATACCATTGCTGGTGCTGCAGGTGACGATACTATCGCTGGTGGCGACGGTAACGATGTCATCACTGTTACAGGTGTTGCAGGTGATGCTAATACAATCACTGGCGGTGCTGGTAACGATAACATTACTGGTGGTGATGGTAACGAYRACATYWCTGGCGGTGCTGGTAACGATAGCCTTACCGGTGGTGCAGGTAACGATACATTTACCTTCACAGCAGGCGACGGCGTTGATCGGATCACTGATTTCGATACGACTGCTGGCGACAGCCTTGATACCCTCGATCTTACAGGTCTTGGTCTCACGGATGTTAGTGACCTATCGAACCGGGCTGAAAGTGACGCTGCTGGAACGACCATCACATTCGACAATGGTGATATTCTCATCTTGGAAGGTGTGAGCGGAACRCAGTTCGCAAATCTGATTTTGCAGGGCGACATTCTTATCTAAGTCACTCTGTAGACGACTATTTGAAAAGGAGGCTTCGGCCTCCTTTTTTTATGCCCCCAGCCGGTGGACCAACAAACAGGTAAGCAGCAACAAATCAATTACCTACGTATGTGCGACGGCTCGAAGAGCACGCTGTGGCCTTCGATTCCAGTTTGGGCCCTCGTTGTGGTGTCGTCTTGCATCCTGCCGGAGTTAGACTGTCGGCCCAGCCTTTGACGTTGCGCAAAACAACAGTGTTCGCCCTTGAATTGCTATCGACACAACCAAYGGCGTATGCTAGGCCTCAGTCCGAATATTCTCTTTTTTTTACAGGCCTTTGCCCGTACATTGCAGGGACCAACGCTGGCGCGTGCAAATTGCGAAGCGACTGGATATAGATTTTTTATCAGCGCGCTAAACCCGCGCAAGTAGAGTTGATACATGACACTGATAGATGACTACAAACAAGAAGAACAAAAACTTCTGAAATCCTTCCGACCTGTATGGGGCTATTCTCTGTTGGCGACGATATGTATGCTRGCCATGCCAGCCTATATGTTTAGTATCTATGACGGCGTCCTGCAGTCCCGAAACCTTTATACGCTCTACGGTATGCTGGCCTTCGCGCTGGTCATGTTGGTTGCGTACGGGTTCTTCGACAGTGTSCGCCAGCGCGTTCTTGTTCGCGCCGCTGTTCAGATGGAAAAAAACATGGCTGGCCTGCTGTTGGCYGGKGAACTKGCGCGGCAAAGCGATGCCAATACGCAGTCGATCCGCGATCTTACAACAATCCGCCAACTCGCTGCTTCTCCGGCAATGTCAGCAATTTTTGATCTGCCTATGCTGCCACTGTTCATTTTTGTGCTCTTCGGTATTCACTGGGCCCTCGGCGTCGTTGTTATTATTGGCGCYYTRATCATTATCATGCTCGGCGTTTGGGCMGAACGGTCCACCTCCTTTCAAAACAATGAACATATGACTGCTGCAGTAGCATCTTCCAAAAAGCTGGAGATGCATCTGGCATCCCAGGAACTGGTACGGTCCCAAGGTTTRTACCGGGAATCTGTGAAAGACTGGGGTAGTGCCCACAGCGTGCAGCTGACAAAATTTATCAGCAGTAGCAATGTTGTTGCWATCTTCGGTGCRATGTCAAAGTCAGTACGGCAGATAATGCAGGTATTGCTTATCACCACCGGTGCTATTCTTGTGCTGGAATATAATGCAGCAGGCGCTGTTATTTTTGCATCYGCCATGCTGGGTGGCCGGGCGCTTCAACCTGTTGAGCAAATCGTTACCAGTTGGCGTAGCCTCAAACAGGGCTACCAAACGCGGCAGCGCTTGATGAAACGCCTTGAAGATATGGAATTGCCAGTTGACCGTACCAAACTGCCAAGGCCCAAGGGCGTTATTTCGCTCGAACGCGTCGCCTATGTTGCCCGTCCTGGTACACCGCCGATCTTGAAAGGGATCTCAGGCACCATTGCCGCTGGCGACAGTGTTGCCGTTATTGGGCCGTCTGGTGCAGGAAAAACGACGCTTGCGAGAATTATCGTTGGCTACTATTTGCCAAACGCGGGCGCTGTAAAACTTGATGGTCAGGACCTCAAAGTATGGGACCCAACTGCACGGGGCCTCCACATTGGCTATATGCCGCAGACGGTGACGTTTTTTGAAGCGTCCGTGCGTGAGAATATCGCCCGGCTGCGGAGAGATGATCCTGAGGAATGGGCTATCGATGCGGCGAAGCGCGCTGGTGTGCACGAACTGATGATGAAATTGCCGGAAGGCTACGATACTGTTATAGAGCGCGGCAAATTTATGCCGTCTGGCGGCCAATCACAGCTTATTGCCTTGGCGCGCGCATTTTACGGCGATCCGTCCGTTCTAGTGCTTGATGAGCCAAACGCCTCGCTTGACCAAGAAGGCGAGCGGATTTTCCATGCTGCTTTGGGTACGGCACGTAAAGCCAAAATTACCACGATTATTATTACCCAGCGACCCTCAGTACTGGAATACGTTGATAAAGTGATGCTGTTGCAGGACGGTCTGGTCAAACAATTTGGCCCGAAGGACGAAGTCATGGGTAGCGGCAACGTAAAGGCCGTAAAAGCGCCGCCAAAATTAGGCGCGTCTGACCTGCAGGAAGCTGCGGCAAAAGCAAGGGCGCAGCAGACCGCGAAAGATAGTACAGCAGCGCCGGGCCAAGCAGCACAAGGCCCAGCCACGAAAAGTCAAGCAACACAAGCTCAAGCAGCGCAGAAACCAGTAGAAAAAACCTCGCAGCCAGCTACGCCTTCCGACAAAAAGAAGGAAGCGTAACATGAATGATATAACGCCAGTAGATACGTCATCCAAAGCAATTGCTCTGCTTGACGATCGCTTCTCAAAATCGGAYCTTCARGCYTGGCACGGTGAGGTGAATACCGACCGTAAGGCCGTCYTGCGGTCCGCGCTTTTTGTTTTTGTAATGATATTTGTCGTTGGCGGCATYGCTGCAGATCAAGTACCTTTGGGCGGGTCTGTCTCGGTGCAGGGACGCGTAGTGGCTGAGTTCGGCAACCGCCAAGTCCAGCACCTCGAAGGCGGTATCCTTAAGCAAGTTCTTGTTCGTGAAGGCGACAAAGTTGTTAAGGGCCARCMCTTGGCYTTTCTTGAGGAAACTCAATATTTTGGGCGGCTKCTYGARAACCGGCTACAGAAGGCACTTCTSCGTATTCARTTGGCCCGCAGCAGGGCGAATGCCAAGGAACAGTCCGATGTGACTTTTCCGGGTGATATTCACACGGATGTACGCRACGACGCTAGGGTCAAAGAAGCCATCGCTAGCCAGCGTGACCAGTTTTATGCTGATAAGCAGGTGCGTTTAGCTGACATTAAAAACTTTGACGCTCAGGCAAGTGGTCAACGAAATCAAATTAGAAGCCTTACCGCTCAGAAACAATCTGTTAACGAGTCTCTGGCACTTTCTGTAATTGAAGCAAAAGTCCTTCAGGAACTTTACGATGACGGCAAGAAGACCAGTCGCGATCGYTTGTTTGCGGCCAAACGGCGGTTGGCWGACGACAAAGCGCGGCTTGCGGGGCTGGATACAGAGCTCGCCACRCGGCAGGAAAAYCTYCTAACGCTRGAAACCCAAAAAGAACARGCYCGCTATTCCTTCATTAGCGAATCTAATGCATCGGTTATTCAATTGCAGTCGCTGCTTAATCGGACTGAGGGGCAACTAGCAGGGCTTGAAGATGTTATTAACCGGCTAGTCATTCGCTCGCCTGTGAACGGCACGGTTTTTAAAGTGCCGAATTATACTCTGGGCGCTGTATTCCAGCGCGGCGAAGGCCTGTTTGAAATTTTCCCAGATGAAGACGCGCTAATGATCGAGGGTTTCCTTGATGTAAAACATGCTGARGCAGTGGAGATAGGGCAGKATGTTGACGTTGTTTTCCCGTCTAACCGCAGCCGCTCTGTGGATGCATATGAAGCTAAGCTCATTTATATTTCTCCTGATTCGGCTGTGTCCGAACAGCGCCCGGAAGGTGGTTATATTGTGCGGGTAAAGCTCGAAAACCCTGATGATGCCGAAGATTTATATCCTGGCAACATTGCGCAAATAT
The DNA here is from genome assembly GCA_016764715.1 of Kordiimonadaceae bacterium. Lineage (GTDB taxonomy): Bacteria > Pseudomonadota > Alphaproteobacteria > Sphingomonadales > Kordiimonadaceae > Kordiimonas. Next base: position 7,149 of record JAESRJ010000140.1, read on the forward strand.
ATATAAAGACCCGCCCGAAGACGTTCTTACAAATACTTGCGTCTCCGCTCAAACGCTTTGGCCTCAATGTATTCAATGAATAATGGACGGTAATTGGTCGCAGGGACCTACTTGCCAGCCAATTAGTGGAAAGGCTATGCTAAGACGGTAACGCGGTGGTGTTTGGCTATGCGCATGGGGAGCTGACTGGAACCGGGCTTAATACCGGTACTGAAGCAGATATTCGAGGGAGAGTTAGTGGCGTGGCGACAGTTTCAATATCGCGCGGAGCCTTTTCGGCGTTTTATGCCACCCCTTCCTTTTTGCTGGTAGGCGCGGAGGATTACCGCTGGCTGAAGCCATTGCTACCGAGGAATATTGTTGTTTTCCTACTTGGCGAAGACGGTGTTATTCGCGATGCGGCGGCATCTTCCCAAGAAAAATACGAAACTGTAGGGTTTGTTGGGATGGCTGGTGGCTTGAAGGGCATTCTTGTGAATAAGAAGCAAGAAGCCCTCGTCTCCGCCTTGTTTGACCACTGCACGGCGCAAAATATTAAGGACCTTCCTGCTGTTCACTATCTTAGCCATCCGTGGTTTCCTTCCTCTGGGCGGAAAGCAACGAAGTTTGTTGCTAGGTACATGGCAGCATTGGCTGCCGACAACCAACTAAAGCTTGGCACCGCACAAAAACAAATTACCCATCTGCGCAGTGAGTATGAACGTCTGTGGTTGGGGTTTGAAAAAGCCCGCAGAATGATACAAGGCATTGGCTATAAAACCCGCAGCGTCGCATTCAGGCTGGAGCCAGGAGAGAGTTTTCACGATCCGAAGGTCGATGGTACGCTCTATAGACAGTATCTCCCCACGGATCTCGCCGGCTTTGCGGGCATCAAGCTTTTTGTTCCAGCTAACGCCCCGGTGGAGGGTGACGGAAAAGTGCAGCCTTCGACGAATGGCGGGGGAAGGCTTAAAATATCCATTCAACGCGCAGCAGACCGTGCCGTGGTTGCGTCTGCCGATATTGATTATGCTGATGTCACTGGCGGCTGGCTAACATGTTCGTTCCCCGAGCTCATTCCGCTGGTTCACGGCGACGGAATTTTAGAAATAAGCTGGCTTGGCGATAATGGGCCGAGGCTGGCCTTGGCCGATGTAACAGCAGACCGATTTGGCGATGATGATCGGCGGTCATTGGCAATGCAGATCGAAAAAGGCTTAGCGGAGCCCGTTATTGAAGAGCCATCATTTGTGCGCGCGGTAATGCCTCTATTGCGACATCACTACAGTGCAGAAGAGGTACTATCTCACGGTTTTGCGTCCCTAACTGCCCCAGGTGGGGCCGCCGGTACCGACAAGGGAAATATCTCACTTTGTGATGACGGCCAACGGCTTCAAACCCATGTTAGTTCAGAGGGCCCAAGCGGCATTAGGGTGTTTTCGGCGCTTGCTAATCACGTCAAAGAAGTCTCGGTACAGGTTAGTACAACGCATGAGGCTGGGCCGAACTGCTTGTATATCCTTATGGCCGTCAACTCGGACTGCTCCGCTGCGACTGTTGAGGATCACCTAAAAAAGATTTGTACCGACGATCAGCTTCCAGCCCGAGACGGTGGGTTTTCCGACGGCATTTTTTGGACCTCAAGGGTATTGTCAGCTCGGCAGGCAGCGGATCTAACGCTTCAATTGCCTGTTGCTGGGAACAGTACTTCCTGTACCGAGSGCGGTGCGGASCCWGGCGTGGCTGCGACGCCTGAACGAGACCTTATCCTTGCGGTATACTGTGTGGATGCAAGTGCCGAATATGGACATTGCCAATGGCGTAATTTCGTTTTTGGACGACCTACTATGCAGCCGATTGATTTGCCTCGACCAAGCGAAAATTTACTAAGGTACGGGCAAGAGCTTGGCCGCGAAATTCGTACAAATAAAATCCCGGAATTAGCGAGCCAGCTGGTGTTCTACAAAGGGCAACATGTTCAGAATGAATTGTCAGTTGAATTAGGTTTTTCGCCTTTAACTATCAGTGAAGAAACTGGAACACTGCAAACTCACCCGCTTGAAGGGTCGCTTTCAGCGGCTATTTTGCGCGATAGCCTGCCAGTAGGCGCCCGAGCGATYAAGTGCCAAGTGGGAACAGCGCACCCTGAAGCACCCGTATTTACCTACATTTTGGGCGTTTTGCCGCCCTGTATTACGAACCGTGTTAGCTTGGTGGAACGCATTCAGAAACAAGTCGCTGACGGTGTGGCTGCTGGACAAGATGAAAGCCTTGGCCTGCAGTGGACATCAGTTTCATTGCCAGCACTAAAGTCTGCGGTACTGGCGCTTAATTTTGGCTTAGGTATAACAGAAGGCAAAGACGTTATGTTCGCAGCTGTCACCGCTGGTGGCGGCATGAGCTACGGCTGGTGCAGATGGTATAGCTACGACATAATTTCCGATGAACAAAATGCAGTTTCAGCAAGCTTTGAGCCCGTCAACGCTCCTAGGGATGAAGGCTAAACGTGGAACGCACTGGCCAAAATAAACAAGCCATTGGCGTTGTAATTCCAGGGTATGGGCATCCTCAGTTTTTGGCTGAAGCAATTGTTGGCGCGTGCGAGCAGGATATTGATAGGCCTGTAATAGTTGTCGTGATTGACGACGGATGCCGGTTCCCGCAAACGGGTGAAATGGTTCTGCAATTAATGTCAGAATACCCAGGTGTTCTACACTATCTGCGGCAAGAAAACACACGACTGCCCGGTGCCCGGAATGCAGGTGTACGTTTTCTGATGACAATCGATCCAGAGCTTGATTCAATATATTTTCTGGATGCAGATAACCGCATTGCTCCCTACAGTCTAAAATCATTCAGGGATGCTTTAGGCGAAGACCCTGCTGTCGGATGGGCCTATCCGGATATATCTATGTTCGGTTTGTCCTGGGGGGAGGACGGTTTTGATATACGCGAAACGTCGCCAGACTACGTCTCTCTGAAGCATTTGGCAGGGAACATTTCCGAAGCAGGCTCTTTGGTTCGCGCCAGTGTGTTTARAGCCGGCGTTTTCTACGACGAAACAATGACATCAGGGTTTGAAGACTGGGATTTTTGGCTTTATGCACTAGAAGCCGGGTTTAAAGGTGTACGGGCGAGGCATTCTGGTTTCCTGTATAGGCGGCGCCCGGAAAGCATGCTTGCAGACTCGCGGCGGCTAGAAGACGTGTTGATYTCTCGCATGCGCTCCGCWCATAAAGGCTTGTTTCARCCGARAAAYATACTGGCTTTGGAACAAGYAGARGCSCCCGTGTTTGCGTTCTATGTACTTGAAATAAAAGAGGTATTACTGACGAGTGACCCTAAATTACAACCACGAAAAATAGCATTGCCCGTTTTTAGACAAATGGTGCAGGACTGGTTGCACGATCCTCGGGAAGCCTTCTTTCCCGAATATCTGATCGTGATTTCTGARGCCATGTTGCRTTCGCTGRAGCGWGAARRCCARTTRTTGCGYTGGTGTTTTTGGCGGCTGAAAGARTGGGCCTTGCCTKCRGTTCAGGTATCTTTCACCAGTGCAGATACAATTAGTATGGAATTYGGTACMCCGGCGGCCATCAGCTTTGAAAAAAACGCAGATTTCCTATGTGTAAGCACCGCCTTGATAAAGCGCCAGCTGTTAGCTGTTGGCGTAGGGGAGTTGCCATCTGATTATACACTAGAGACTATCGTCGRCGCCTTGGTYCGGTCGCCGTTTTCGCCCGGAACAGCGATCGAYGCGGGAAGTTCTGAAACGCCTCCAGATAGAGGTACCAGCGGAAAACATCATGCCGGGTTTATAGAGCTACTTCGAAGCTGTCTGCCTGTCGAACGCCGGGTTCGGCACATGGCWCGGAAGTATGCRGGGCCGTCTTGCGAGCGCATCCGCACTACGCTCGTAGCGGACTTATGTGCAGCGGAAGGGCGGCAGGTATATCCAGCGAATTGTAGCAAACGTCGGGCGATGATATTCATCAACAATGACCAGATATCGGGCAAACAAGCGGCACAGAAATTTGGGGTATTGTTGGAACAGTTGCAGCAGCAAGGCCTTGAAACGCTTGTTGTGCTTGAACATGACCCGGTCGACTTTACCTTGCCCAAGGACGCTGGTTGGTTGGCCTTTGCCTCTGACCTAGTGCCTTTGCCGATGTTGAGCGGTGAGCTGGAATACCGGGTGTACCTAGGCCGCCGGGTTTCTGTGAAATTGGGACTAATGGCGAATGAGGATATAACTATATTTGCTAAGNCNNGYKRMWKRCTWRTYGCTTGNGGASCNNCYKCTGGACTTGAGGCACTGGGTAAAGCCAAGGCGCACGGGGCTAAAGGTTACGTTTGGCTTGACCCCGCCTTTATGGGACGCGGGCTGGCTGCGGCTGATCAATATGCCAAATTGTTGGCCTATGAGCATGCCATTGAAGCCGTAATAACGGATCAGAGTGACGCCAAATACGGCCTGTCTGCGGAGGGGTTCCCTATCGCAAAATTCCAGGCTGCGAACGCCTTTTTCACTGGTCTTTCTGTTGAGAACACTGATCCGGTTACAGGGGCGGACAGTTGCGTTGCGGATCAATAACATTTATAGGTTCGAGCAGAAACTAGCCGAGCAAGAATGAGAGCGTAAGTAATTGGTAACAGAGACAAAAATTCACTGTTTGGTACCTGACCTGCCGTCACCACAGCAGGTGGCGCCGCTGCTGGAAGAGATGCACGCAAATCGCTGGTATACCAATTTTGGGCCGTTGGCGACACGCTTCGAAAGTGCCATGGGCGCTTTTTTGAAACGCCCAACGGACGATGAGTTGCACGCGGCCTCATTTTCGTCTGCCACGACGGCACTTGAATTAGTGTTGCGCGCGCTTCGGCTTCCAATTGATGGCAGAGTGCTGATACCAGCGCTTACTTTTCCTGCTACTGCCACCGCAGTTATAAATGCCAGCCTTGCACCAGTTCTTGGCGATGTAGACCCTGAAACATGGGAGTTAACAGCGGACTACGCCGAAGAAGCACACCGGATAAAGCCACTGGCCGCTGTGATGCCAGTTGCCGCTTTTGGGCGTCCGATTGATGTGGCGGGGTGGCAAAAATTCCAGAAAAACACSGGTGTTCCCGTGGTTTTGGACGCTGCGGCATCGCTTGGGCAACAAGAAACCCCAGCGGATATCATCACTGTCTTTAGTTTGCATGCCACTAAAGCCTTCGGCGTGGGTGAGGGCGGGCTTGTGGTTGCGGGCGACAGGGACCTTCTGGCAYGAGCAAAGTCGCTTTCAAATTTTGGCTTCTTTGGGGGAGCTGGAATTGTCCATCAAGTTGGAACCAACGCGAAATTCGGTGAATATTACGCCGCAGTGGGGTTGGCACAACTGGATCGCTGGCCAGACGTTCATGCTAAACGCCAGCAGATTCTAAAAACCTATATGGCGGCACTAGCAGGCTGTGGGGTTCAGTGTGAGTTGCAAAAAGATATTGTGGACTTTGTCCCTGCGGTTTTTGTCCTTAGCCTGAATGCCGATACGGTTGCAGTTCAGGAAAAAATGACCAAAGCCGGTATTCAGACACGCAGATGGTATCTGCCGCTGCTTTATGACCATCCCGCCTTGGCGCACCTTGAATATGCCTTGCCAGGCGGTAAAAAAAGCCTGCGCGTATGTGGCGCTTTGCAACATAAGTTGCTGGGGATACCCTTTCATACTTCAYTAACGGCTGCCGATATTAACTTGGTTTGCGCTACWTTATCGGAGGTTACCAGTTCGTGACATACAAAAACGATGCTGACTTTGCGGCAGCTATACGAAGGTATGAGCAAAATGTAAGGAAGGCGCAATTCAGCGAAACTTTGATCGAGTTTAGAACTCTTTTTGCGTCCATCGAATCGGGCGCCAGGTCCTTAGGGGCGGCCAATTCCGCAAATGCAGATTCAGCTGAACAGGAAGCGACAAGGTTTGCCGCCGCGATTACGTGYCATTTAACACATCCCGATTTTTCACTTACCCGGGATTGGTTTGCAGTTTTTTGCGCTTATAAGCGGGCCATAAGCCAGCTTTTCGAAATAAGTGGCTATCGTGGGACAGCGCATTTTGTTGAGCTATTTTCTTCTAAAAATGAGAATGGCGATTTAGTYTTTAGAAAAATTGACGTTCCGAAAATGTTCTGTGGCATGTCTTTGAATGCTATGAGCAAGCCGCTTTTGGATTTATTGATGCGCCAGCAGCTGGAAATAAGCTGGCCTATAGCGAACGCTTTTCTTTCCGAGCAGATACTGTGGTCCGACGGTGCAGAAGAAGTTCGTAGTCAGCTTTTGGCGTCCAGCGATCACTGGATGGATTTGGTGCCGACCAAGAGCTTTATCCACAATCTTGGTCAATCCTATATGGGGTGCAGCTATGCCGATGCGCCGCATAAACATCAGATCAAAAAGCTAATGAATAAGATGGCGCGTACGTGGCTGGCAGAAAACGGTGTTACGGGTGTGGATACATCGGGCCTGCGACAAAGCAAAAAGAAGAGACCGAAAATCGTAATTATTGCAGAGYTGTAYGATAGTACACATGCRATGCACCGAGTTTACGGCCCAGCTATCCGGGGTTTGAAGGARAATTTTGAGCTGATTTTTATGTCGCCTCTAWATCCGTGCGACCCAAAAATAAAATATATGTTCGACGYGGTGGATAAYACTGGATTTGATCCACATAATCCGAAGATCTTTTTCGACAAAGTAAAATCACATCGGCCCAACATTGTTTATTACACGAGTATTGGGATGAGACTTGTGAGCCTTTTGGGGTCTAACTTACGTTTGGCACCGGTACAAATTATGACATACGGGCACCCCGGCACCACAATGTCGGACTGTATTGATTACGGCGTTGTCGTTGATGGMCAGCTGGGCAGTGAAGACACGCTCAACGAACAAGTGTTATATTGGCCAGCGCTTGCCCGGTACGAAAAGCGCGCCGATGCTAAGAAGGTAAACTTAAAGATCAACAAGAAACCGCGTGTTGTTAGAATTGCTGTCCCCGCTTTCACGCGCAAAATTACGCCGCAGTTTCTGCGTACCTGTGTTGAGATCGAAAAACGCGCGTCCAGGAARGTCCAGTTTATATTCTTCCCAAATTCTGTTGGCCCCTTGTTTCARGGATTTAAGCGCAGGGTGGAAAGCATGATGAATGCGCAGGTTCTCCCTCGAAAAGGCTATAATGCCTATATCGAAGACCTTAATCGGTGTGACATATTCCTAAGCACCTTTCCGTTCGGGGCAACCAACGGTATTCTTGATGCCAGTCGGCAGGGKTTTCCAATTGTGAACCTAAAGGGCGGGGAATTGCATGCGTATAACGATTCTGAAATGGTGGCCCAAATTGGGCAGCCGTCATGGCTTTCGGTGACTACGGTTGAAGAGTTTATTGCTGCTACCCTGCGTCTAATCGAGAATGATGAAGAACGGGTTGCGATCAGCGAAGCAAACGCAGCGTATGATTTTGATGCGAATATGATGGTTGCACCTGGTGAAGGCTGCCCAGAGTTTGGTACTGCGTTTAAAGCTGCCTATAAATATCACGAAAAATTTCAAGAGAACAAAAACCAATCGTGGTCGTACGACAACCTTGTGAAACTGTTAGAAAACTAGAGGATTTCCGAGATGACCGAGCAGCAGCAGAGGTTTGTTTTCATTATTACCTACGGTCGGTCGGGCTCAACATTATTGCAGAAAATTCTCCAGTCTATTCCAGGCTATTTCATTCGCGGCGAAAATAAAAATACCCTTTATGAGCTTTTTGGGGCGTATGAGGCGGCAATGGAAACGCGGTATGTGCACGGTAAAAAGGAGCATGAGCACGAAGCGCCGTGGTTTGGTGCACACGATATTGTGCCAGAGCGCTTCGCTACTAAGATGGCAGCTCTGTTTGTTGAGGAAATACTTCAACCTCCTCTTGATGCCCGCGTTGTCGGTTTCAAAGAAATTCGATTTCCTGATATTCCAGACGAAAAATTCGAACCCTATTTGAACTTTTTGCACCGGTATTTCCCCGGCTGTAAATTTATATTCAATAGCCGGCGGTGGCGGGATGTGGCCCAGTCTGGGTGGTGGAAAACCATGGACCCAGCGCTTGTTGAAAAGCTGGTTAAGTCCTGTGATGCGCGGTTCGCGGCTTATATGAATGCCTATCCGGGCAGGGGTGTTCAACTCCATTATGAGGAGATTACAGAAGATGTTTCAGCGATTAAGSCTTTGTTCGATTTCCTAGGCGAGCCGATGGACGCGCCATTGATTGACGAAATAATCACGACCAAGCTTAAGCACCCCGGAACTCAAAACATAGTGGATGTGTCTGTTAAATAGCCGTCCAAGTAACCACGCAGCCGTGCTTCATTTTGCGCAAGTCTGGTTTTGATCTCTTTTGGCGACAGTCCTTCCGCTTTTCCCCAAGCTTCGTCGTGGGTATTAGAGCTAAGTAAGTTACGCTCGAGCTCTTCTTCCGTTCTGACAAGCTTGTAGCCAAAAAAATGTTTGAAAAAGGCCGCTTCAGTCATGTTTCGTTCGCGGTTTTCTGCAAGATCAAAATCGTGTGAGTGATAGACCRCTGCGCGAACRGCATAGACCTTATCGTAACCGGCTTCAATGATATCACTTGCCCAGACTTGGTCTTCGCCAAACTGGATTTCTTTATAGGGGATTTTCTTCCAAACGGAGCGACGCATACAGCTGTTGTTATCGCTGTAGAAGTGGAGGAACTGGTGCCATCTAGGGTCAGAGTTCTCATAGCGCTTTTTGTTGGTATCTTTATTAACTGTCAGTGGATGCGTGGCCATCAAATTAAAATGCGTATTGAGATCCCGCCGTGTGAATGCGGATGCTTCCGGATACGCCAAATGCYTSNCCGTWSKSKNCGRCSGCYYWMRGKKYRYWWKCTRWRCTGWSRACGAGGCTTTGCAGCCAGTGATCATTGGCTGGCAGTGCGTCATGAGTAAGGAAGGCGATGAAGTCGCCTTTCGTCAGTTCCACACCTAAATTTCGCGTACCACCGTGGTTGAAATCACTTTTATTGATCTGGTGAAGCCGCACGTCTGGGTATTTTGAAATGGTTTTAAGGGTTTCGTCTGTTGATCCACTATCGATCACAAGGATTTCATACGGCCAAGGTGTTTCTTGTGATGTCGCCGCAGCAAGAACGCGGTCCAAAATCGGGCCCGCGTTATAGGTGGGTATCACAATGGAAGCGTACGGCTTTTTATGGCTCTTGCGCTTTGGCGCTACGGGTGTGTCAGTGCCAAATTCAGAAAGGCGTTCTATCAGTGCGGATTCGATGATTTTTGCTGATGCTTCCCAGCAGAAACTACTGACCCATTTAAGGGCCGCCTTTGCCTGGTTTTTTTGGCGGACACTGTTTTTCAGCAACGCCTCCAAAGCATCAGCAATTGCGAGCGGATGCGGTTCAGCCAATGTAACGGTGTCGGCTGGGAAAATACATTCTGTGCTTTCGCCCTTCATTTCGACGATCGGCAAATTGCAGGCCATCATTTCCTGCGGTACGAGCGAATAATTGGTTGCCGAAAACACAACGCCAATATCACTAGCACGGAACAAGGATGCCAATTCGGCTGGTGACGCGACCCCGTGGTCTTTAAATTTGAAAGGAGCATTGGTGAACTCGATAGGAGCGCCAAAAAAGTCTACTTCAAAGGCTATGCCCCGGGTTGCAAGCTCCTCAAGAGCCAGCATGCCAAGTTCTACAGCACGTCTGGCCGTGAAATGGCGCGCATAGAACGCAATTCTGGGCGTTGTGTTGATCTGTTTCTTCGCGGGCGGGTGGTACAGTTTCGTATCCGCGGCCAACCAAAAGTGCYGTGCCCAACGGCCATATTTTTTGTTCATCAGTTCTGAAAGCCATGGGCTAGCGCAGATGCAGTCAAAATCTTCCCGGTAGGTTTGCTCTGCGGCCAAATAGTTTGACCCCATCGGGTGAAAACTAGGTTCAAAATCCTGTACAAAATAGAAACGACGTTTGAAATTGGGGTTGGCGAGGACGGGCCAAGTTGTCCAGCAATCAGTGGCGATCACAACATCACCCTTTGCCTTGTTAAACCCGTTGGTCAGAAACTTCACAGTTCCGTTGAACGACTGAAWMYGTYTMRGAANTGYCRTMNGCARYGKYMTTSGYKKYWNTWRWGWAMAGYSRSKYYRTSRAKMYRRATMRYCWGNTTKTKSYCWMACMRMTCMMMSMMGSWYWCYRKRNGKMMMMYSGKMAYSTGGCCGCCGCCGCCCGCCGCGAAGTCGGGAATAACCCAATGAATATTAAGGCATTTGCTGTTGAAATCTAAGGTCTCAGGCGCGAGCTCGGTTCGCGGATAGTCGATCATCCCGCGCAAGTTTGCGGGGAGAGGCAGTTTCGCGGCAGCAGACACTGTGTTTTTCTTGGACTTTGCTGAWGGCAACGCTGGCAGGGCTAGGCCTTTTGCGAGCCCTTCCTTTAGATAATGCGCCAGGGCACTATGGTCTGATTTATTAATGCCCTTATTTTGTAAGTAATATACTTTTGTGCTGAAATCCGGCGCCGGGTTTTTGAGCTTTCGCTCGCCTTCACAAATAAAATGTACCAAGGCATTTTCATCGCCAATTGCCTTTGCATGCTGGTCTTTATACCAGTGAGTGTCAAATATTGGATTTGGTTTCCTATATTGGCTTTCACCTTCAGAAACATAATGGAAAAGCGGGTCAATATCGCTGCAATGTAGGTCAGAATAATATTGCCTATACCAGTCACTTAAAAACATTCCRCTAGCAGCGATAAGCATCATATCACTGGCCATGCGCTGTCCACCTTCTATGTATAGAAGCTTGCGCGTGAAGGCGAGTTTGCCTTCAAATTGGCCTATCTGGAGATAGTGCTGCAAAGGGGAAACGCCAAAATCTTTAATCTCTGGATAATGCTGTAGGTAAAGCCTACCCGAGAACTTTTGTGATGGGTCTCTATCGTTGCGCCAGCCCTCGGTCGTGTAATGGAGGATAGCAGGCAACTGACTGCGCCTTGCCGCTGCATTGGCTTGAAGATATTCCTCAGGCTGAAAATAGGGGTTGGGCTGAAAGCCTTTTTGTTCACCCACGGTAAGATAATGGTCAATTGGATCTAGGCCGCTACTGCGGGCTTCAGGATACTGTTCTCTATACCAGTCCTCGACAAATAGGCTAGAACTCAGGAGAGCTTGCCTGATTTTGTTTGGAGAAATCGATGTCCGCCAMRWRRKCGKYKYKMNGCATYKCSNTARTMYWTAGCCCTGGAGCCCGACCTTAGCGTTCGAGCTAGAAATTAAGTGAGGTTTTACCTGCAATACGAATACCAGAGCCTCATGGTTTCGAGTTCGTCTATTTTCCAGAATTTATACTGGCTTTTCTCGGAGTAGCAAGAAGGGAATGGGTTGGTTCGCACTTTACAAAAGCATCTGGGTACCATGGGTCATGGTTCAACTGTTCATTCCATTTGGCGTGCATTACTGCATGTTCGGATGCCACTCTTTTKAGCTTCTCGTCATCAAGCGCGTCGTACCCTCTGCTTTTGGATTCGAGATGCTGGAAAGTGATCGTTGGGACATAAAGAATTTTGTGGCCGTTTGCCCTGAGAGAAAGGCAAAAGTCTATATCATTGAAGGCAATGGGTAGCTGCTCCGCGTCAAATCCGCCAACGTCGTCAAATACACCGCGCCGGCACGCTAGAAAGGCCCCTATCAGAGCGCTGCACTGGTGAGTGAGTTGGCTGCGGTTGTTGTAGCCGCCGCGACAGGGAGTCTCACCGTAGGCTTCTTTATGCGCGATAGTGTCGGGGTTAACCACATACCCTGCAAATTGTAGGGTGCCATCCTCGAAGAGCAATCGTGCACCAACGGCGCCTACGTCCGCCCGGTTCAAGTAACCGCGCAAAATGTGGTCCCATCCCACATCTAAGGCGACGGTGTCATTGTTCAGAAAAAGTAAATAGTCAGCGTCGGTGGCGCTGGCGGCACGGTTATTAATTTCCGACCAGTTGAACGGGCCATCATGGAGCAACACCTTAATACCGTCCATCCCGTCGACCCATTTGAGCCACGCTTTGGTTTCAGGCTCAATACTGCCGTTATCRACAATGATTATCTCAGTYGCRGCYGMATGTTYCARMGTRCGGCGCACGCTTTCGACACAGGCGCGTGTCAGATTGAGGCTGTCCCGCATGGGGATTATGATCGCTAATGTCGGTAAACTGGTATCAATTGGCCAAGTGGTTCTCAGACAGCTAGCTATGTCTCCGCCGAATTTATCGGTATGCGCTGACGCAATGGCCCTCGGTTCCTGCCCTAAAAAATGCGTGTTCGCAGCGCGTAGAAAATCAGCTGTGTTGTGGTTGCGGGCAACTGTATGCCAAAGAATTTGAGGGATATGACAGAAACCCGCTTCACCGTAGGCCGCAAGATAGCGTAACCAAAAGGCAAAATGGCCTGCTTCTTTGTCGGCCGCMTTTATGCCTCCCAGTTTTTCTAGGTGGCTGCGCCGTACCGCATACGCGGTGGCTTCAAAGGGGCGCTGCAATAACAGGTCGGCATCCAGCATGGTTTTGTAGGTTGGCTGAACGGSTTGAGCCGGGCCTGAGCTGGTGTCGTAATCAGTAAAAAAAAGGCCAGCTTCTGGCCGGTTTTCTGCCGCATAGACGATCCAGTCAAGCGCACCATCTGCCAGCGTTTCGCCGTCCCTGACAAATACTATCATATCAGCTGTATCTTGGTAATCTGTTGGCTGGCCAGATGAAATCGCGGTTGAGATTTTGCTTATTGGGTGTCCCGGCACCGCAGCGTGTTTATAAAGCAACTGGTGCTCGCTATAATTTTCTAGTGGGAACGCTGCATAGTCTGAAAGCTGCGGTAATATCTCTTCGATTGTATCCAGTGCTGCGCGTGTGGCCCCCCGCGTGTCCGCCTTTGTTGCCAAAACGGCCGCGTGTAACTTAATGATAGGGTGCTGGTGCCGGCTGCCCATGTTTGCAAACTCACGCGGAGGGCAAATTGGGGCGCCGCTTTCATTGTCGTACACCGCCAGTACTAGATGGCTCAATGCCGCTAGGTGCGGCGGCAAGTGAATGGTGTGCTGAAAGCCACTATTCGGGAAGCCTGGGTAGGTTTCTTCAATTTCGCGCCGCGCACGGTCTGCTTTTGAACTGCCGACAAAGGTGCCGTTAATATAGAAGTCCAGTTGCAAACTGTGCCCAAGTATATCGCTATTCAGAGCATAACCACTGCACGTCGTAACCGATAGTTCTTCGATCTGCCCCGAAACATGAACCGCCTTTGCAGCGGGCATTTTGTCAAGCGCTTGTACAAACCATGTGGCGGTATAGCCGTTGGCGGACGCATCGAGCGCCTCAAGAAACCGATTTGATTGGGTGATGCCCTTTAGTGCAGACGTTCTGTCAAAAGCACTTGCCAGCCTTACTTTAAAATTGCGCAGGCAGCCTTCATAAATACACTTTTGTTGGTCCACATCGTAGGGAAGCCAGGCCAGTGTTTTGCCGAGCCGCAGGGGCTCAAGCACCCCGCGGATAAACTCTGCGGATTTAAGCAGCGTTTTCATGAGGCCGAAAGTAGCAGCGGCTTCCCGCCTGGTAATTTCGCTCGGGTGCTCAGGCGCGCGTCCATATAAGAGCAGCAGGAAAAAACGCACATCTTCTGCGGTGCAGGTGGTTGAGTGTTTTTTCCGCATGCCAAACATAAGGGTGCCGCAGCTTAGTAGCTGCCCTCCGAACCGTATGGGAGAATGCTAATTAAATACTCACCGTAGCTATTTTTGTATTCGCCGGCGATTTCGGCCAATTGATCATCAGTGATAAACCCCGAACGCCATGCAACTTCTTCAGGGCAGGCTATTTTGAGGCTTTGGCGCGCTTCTACTGTTTGTACGAACTGGCTGGCCTGCAGCAAGCTRTCGACGGTGCCMGTRTCCARCCACGCMGTGCCGCGCGGTAGTTTMACWACRTTNAAAGTCCCGCGTTGCAGGTACACGTCGTTTACGGCGGTAATTTCAAGCTCRCCGCGCGCMGARGGYTTGATSGTTTTGGCRATMTCRACCACGTCGCTRTCRTAAAAATAGAGRCCKGTGACWGCGAGGTTGCTTTTCGGGTTGGCTGGCTTTTCCTCAATGGAAATTGCCTGCCCGTCTTTGCCCATTTCAACTACGCCGAACTCTTCCGGGTTGCCGACCGGGTATGCAAAAACATACGCGCCTTTTTCAACGCTGCCTGCTTGCTGCAAATGCTGAGTGAAGCCCGCCGCGTAAAAGATATTGTCGCCGAGCGCGAGCGCGCAGCGGTCACCAGCGATGAAATCTTCGCCGAGTAAGAAAGCTTGCGCCAAGCCGCCGGGCTCAGGTTGTTCTACGTAAGTCAGTTCAATGCCCCACTGAGTGCCATCCCCAAGAAGATCTTCAAACAGATGCAAATGTTGCGGTGAGCTGATGATYAAGATCTCGCGGATRCCYGCSAGCATCAGCGTKGTCAGCGGRTAATAGATCATCGGCTTATCRTAAACCGGCAAYAGCTGTTTRCTGATKGAYTTGGTGATAGGGTAGAGGCGCGTACCAAGWCCGCCTGCYAAAATAATACCCTTCATGWTCTCTCCCCGAGAATACTGCTAGCGAAACTACGCCCAGTGGCGGACATAAATTCCATTTGCGAATAATAAATATTGCTAATCTGCATGTGGTTASCGTGTTTGATCGAAACTTACTCTAGTGCGCCGCTTTCGAAAAGCCGTTTGACGCATGCTGCTGTGCTTTTTTGCCAATCGGGCAGTGTAATGCCGAAAATGTCCTGCAGTTTGCGGCAGTCCAGCCGCGAATTTTCCGGGCGCTTGGCGGGCGTTGGAAACTCAGAGGTGGTGATAGCATTCACCGCTGGGACCGGGTGGCCAAACGTGCCGCCCTGTTCGAAAATCTCAGTCGCGAAGCCGTGCCAGCTGGTATCGCCGGATCCTGCCAAGTGAAATAACCCTGCATAGGCTGGCTGGGACCCGTTTTTAGCAAAGGCGCTGGCAATCGAAAGCAACGCGTCAGCGATGTCCGGCGCGTACGTCGGGTTGCCGAATTGATCGGCGACCACGCCCAGCGTGTCGCAGGTTTTCCCTAGCATTAGCATCGTTTTGCAGAAGTTCTTGCCGAAGGGGCTATATACCCACGCGGTGCGTAATATTGTAGCGTTAGGGTTTGCCGCCAAAACAGCAACTTCGCCTGCAAGCTTGGTGCGGCCGTAGGCGCCTGTGGGACCAACCTCGTCGGCCTCGGTGTAGGGATCGCTTTTTTCGCCGTCGAAAACRTAGTCGGTTGARAGRTGCAGGAAYGGCACCTYCAATTCAGCCGCTATTTCCGCAAGCGTGGCTGCGCCTTCGGTGTTAACCCGGAGCGCATTTTCCTCGTCATCTTCGGCGGCATCCACTGCAGTGTAGGCTGCGGCATTGATGATGACAGTGGGTGCATAGGCTTTTATCAAATCGGCCGCGCTGGCCATGTCTGAAAGGTCAAGCTCTGGCCGTCCGGCAGTGCGCAGCTCTATGCCYGCTTTATTCGCGGCTTCAATAAGCGAGCGGGCTACTTGCCCGGATGATCCTGCAACAAAAATCCGCATAATATTAGCCCTTTTTCAAAACGCCTTTACGTTCCGCCGCATGCCCTCTGAGCGGTGCCCACCACCATTCGTTATCAAGATACCACTGAATGGTTTTCTCAATACCGGTCTCGAAATTCTCTTTGGCYTTCCAGCCAAGCTCTGTTTCCAATTTGGTGGCGTCAATTGCATAGCGTGCGTCGTGGCCGGGGCGATCCGTTACGTATGTAATCTGATCTGCGTAATCGCTGTCTTTGGGGCGAAGTTTATCAAGCGTCGCGCAAATGCGGTTAACCACCTCAAGGTTGGTGCGCTCATTTCTGCCGCCAACGTTATATTTCTGGCCGAGCCGGCCTTTGGTAAGGATGGTGACCAGCGCCGCGGCGTGGTCTTCCACATAAAGCCAGTCGCGCACATTGGAGCCGTCGCCGTAAATCGGCAGGGGTTGGCCGTCGAGCGCGTTCAAAATCACAAGCGGGATCAGTTTTTCTGGCAAATGGTACGGCCCGTAATTGTTCGAGCAATTGGAGATCACGACCGGGAATTTGTATGTTTCAAACCAGGCGTTCGCCAAATGATCGGCCGATGCTTTCGACGCAGAGTAAGGCGAGCTTGGGTCATACGGTGTTGTTTCTTCAAACAAGCCCTCATCACCCAGGCTGCCGTATACTTCGTCGGTAGACACATTGAGGAAGCGGAACTTTTCYWTGCCCKTATCGTCAAGCCCCAYCCAATAAGCACGCGCTGCTTCCAGCATATTGAAAGTGCCGATAATATTGGTCTGGATAAACTCGCCCGCGCCGGTGATGGAACGGTCCACATGGCTTTCCGCAGCCAAATGCATCACGCCGTCTGGCTGGTGCTTTGCAAACACGGCATCAAGCGCGGCGCGGTCACAAATATCGACCTGTTCGAAATGATAATTTGGGCTGTCTTCAATTTCTTTCAAAGAGGACAGGTTGCCTGCATATGTTAGTTTATCGACATTGATCGCTGTGAACCCAAGGTCTCGCACCAGATGTCTGCAAACCGCTGAGCCAATAAATCCCGCGCCGCCTGTTACAATAATTTTCATGAAATATTCCTTAGAACGGTATGCGCGTTAGGCAGCGTCGAAACGAAAGGGCGAGGCGAAATCTTTTAGGCGTGGCAGCTTTTTGTCTTTATCTGACAGCGTCAAGGCGTCCGCCGCAAAAGGCCATTTAATACCAAGGTCTGGATCATCAAACGCAATGCCRSCGTCRCACTCTGGCGCATARTARTCMGTCACTTTATAACAAAATTCCGTATCCGGAACGAGCGTACAA
>JAESRJ010000141.1 GCA_016764715.1 Kordiimonadaceae bacterium
CTTTGAATTTGCGGCCACAGTGTTAATGAGCCCCTTGATTGTTGCCCTTGGTTTTGGACCCTTACTCGCCTGGAAACGGGGTCGAATTAGCAAGGCGGCTCAAGTGCTTGTCCCGGCTGTGGTTGTCGGCGTGGTTACTTTCTGGCTGGTTATATGGGATAAGGCAGGCGGCATTGTGATGACAGGCTTTGGCTTGGCGCTAGCAATGTGGTTGATGGCATCGGTGCTGATGGAAATCGCTGAGCGCACCAAGTTATTTAAGATCCCCAAGAAATTCTTTAAGCGGTTAGTTCGCCTGCCCCGTGCCACATGGGGCATGAGTTTGGCGCATTTTGGCCTTGGCGTCATCGTGCTGGGCGTCACTGTGAGTGAAGCTTGGACAACAGAAAAACTACAGGTGATGAGCCCAGGTGATACKGTAGAAGTCGCGGGTTTCGAATTTAAGYTGGAAGGCGTGGAGCCAATTGCCGGACCAAACTACACTGCCGTGCGCGCAGCCTTTACTGTGACGCGGAGAGGCCGGTTAGTTGCACCACTTTATGCCGAAGACCGTGTGTTTAGTGATCCGCCAATGCCGACAACAGAAGCGGGTATATACCCGCTGTTTCGAGGCGATTTATACGCAGTGATAGGTGAGTATTTGGGTGATAATCGCTGGTCAGTCAGGCTTTATTTTAAGCCCTATATTTCTGGTCTGTGGGTGGGTGCAGGCATGATGGTGCTTGGCGGCATCCTATCGCTTTCTGATCGTAGCCGTCGGATCGGCGTGCCGGCTGGCAGGAGGCGCTCAAAACGCAAAAAATCTTCTGTGCCCGCTGGCCAGACACAGGAGGGTTAGAAAGCTATGACAGGGTTCAAACGCTTTATTCCTTTAGTGATTGTGCTGCTGTTAGGTGCAGTGTTTTTCAAATCGATGACAGACGGCCATAATCCGAAAGAGATTAAAAGCGTGCGTATTGATAAGCCCGCTCCTACGTTTTCCCTACCATTGCTTGCAGACGAAAACAAACAGGCAACGGAAGCCATTCTTAAAACAGGTAAACCTGTCCTGGTAAATTTTTTTGCTAGCTGGTGCGCGCCGTGCCGCGCYGAACAYGAAAGCCTKATGACSCTSGCGTTTGATAAAGGYATTCCGATCATYGGKATTGCCTACAAGGATGATCCCGCCAAGTCTCAGCGGTTCTTGGACAGCCTTGGCAACCCTTTTTCACAGGTGGTTGTTGACCGCGCTGGACGTGCCGGGATTGATTGGGGTGTAACAGGTGTGCCGGAGACCTTCCTGATAGACGGGGCCGGTATTGTACGGTACCGGCACTGGGGTCCCATTGTTGGCGAAGACGCCGTTGACCGGGTGATGGCCGCTGTAGAGGGCCTGGAATAATGAGGTACTTATTTGCCTTTGTCCTGTTGGCGGTAATTGCAGTTTTCTCTGCCACGGCGTCCGATACGCCGCTGAAAGACCCTGCTCAAGAAGCGGTTGCGAGAGAACTCATGAAAGAAATTCGCTGTCTGGTTTGTCAGAACCAGTCGATAGAAGATTCGAACGCTGATCTGGCAAAAGACTTGCGCGATATCGTGCGGGAGCAAGTGGCGCTCGGATCCAGCCCGGATCAAGTGCGGGCCTATTTGGTTGACCGCTACGGGGACTGGGTTCTCCTGAAGCCACCCGTTAATCGTCTGACATGGTTTTTGTGGGGCTCTCCTTTTCTGCTGTTGGCTGGCGTCTTGATCGCTGTGGTTAGCTCGCGGCACAAGATAGATGTTTCGGAGCCGCTTACGAGCAAAGAGCAGGCGCAGTTAGATGATTTATTACGCGCTGCCGCGCGTGATGGCCAAGTGAAGGGCAGTGAAAAACAATGATAATTTGGCTGATGATAGCCAGCGTTTTGGCTCTGCTYTCTCTGCTTCTGCTCAAAGGTGGCCGGGAGGACACGCAAGAAGCTGATCCAGTTTCCCATTACAAGCGGCAGTTGGTTGAACTGGCCCGGGAAACTGAAAACCAGACTATCGATCCCCTACCTGCTGCGGCTGCAAAGCTTGAGATTGAACGACGTATTCTAAAACTTGCAGATAACCGGGTGGGACTTTCGGCGTTTTCAAACAGCGGTGTTCGCCCAGTATTAATACTGGCAGCGATTATGGCTGTGGCGTCTCTATCGCTTTATGCGAAAGTGGGAAGCCCGTCAAAACCAGCTCAGCCRAGCCAAACGGCATCCTTGCTGGATGAGCCTATATCGGAGGGGCAACAGAGCTTCGGCGATGCCATAGACCAGTTAGAACAGCGTCTTGAGGTGGAACCCGCGGAYAAAAGAGCCCTTGAACTATTAGCAAAAACCGCGCGTCAGGTCCGGGTATTTTCTAAGGCTGCCAATGCTTTTGGTAAGTTGGCTGATCTGGAACCCGGTGAAAGCCGTTGGCGCATTCAACAGCTGGAAGCCTATATCGCGATGGCAAATGGCCATATTACGCCCGCGGCGGGGCTGATTTTGCAGAGTATCCTAGCCAAGACCCCTGATCATCCTGCCGGGCAATATYACCAAGCGCTATCTCATTTGCAAGCAGGTGATACTGACACCGCTGTAGCCATCTGGACGGCACTAAAAGCGCGTTCGTCTGCTGATGCCCCGTGGATGCAAGCGGTAAATCAGCAGCTTTCACAACTTGGAATTATACCGCCTAGAATAACCGATGAACAGATCGCTGGCGTCGCTGCAATGACCCCTGAGGAGCAAGATGCCTTCATTCAATCGATGATAGATAGGCTCAAATCAAGGCTCGAATCGGCTCCTGACAATGCTGAAGGATGGCTGATGCTTGCACGGTCACAAGCCTCTATTGGAGAAAAAAATGCTGCAATTGAGACTATTCATAGGGCCTTTACATTCGTTAAGGTAGATAATCAGGCTGATTTGCAGGCGCTCCTTGACAATCTATTGGGATTACCTAACTCTTAACTTGCTGGTCATGTTTTGAGGATAGAGTTCATTTAGTTGGACCGAGTAAATATGAATCACGCGTCAATACGTGGGCACGAAGAAATCGCGCGCCTAAAATATGGACACGAAAATAGTTTCAATCTTGATTAGGGTCAGGCGGCCATGGTCGATATAAATTCAAATTCTTCGCCGTTGCAAGCGCGGCTGCAGGCTCAGTTGCAGGCTGAAAAAAACGTAACGAAGACGCAGGCGGCACCCGGAAAGGTGAGGCCAGCGCCGCGTAACGTGATTGAAGACCAAATCCGCGCGCGTCAGCAAGAGGCGGCAAGCACCAAGCGCGCTAAGACTAGCGAAAATGTCCGTAACGCGAACCTTTCCTCATTGGCGGAAATAGACAACGCAAAAGAACGTATCCTGCAGGTCGCGGGGAATACCCGTGAAGCACCGATCGGCCGAACTTCCCTCAGGCTGAACGAGCTTAGAGATCAGCCCCTTGGGCAAATTATTGATATCCGCGTCTAAATTAGGCCAGTAGGGCGTTGGCGTTAGCGTAAACTTTACACACCACCCTTCAGGCAATAAATTCAATGTAATCAGCCTTTTGTTTGGCATTTGGTTTACGGAATAGGCGTGAAAACACGCGCAATTACAAGCCTCTGAAAATACTAGTGGACCTGCGGGACCCTTCGCCCCAGATTATTGCTATGAGCACACCCATTCCATATCCTACAAACTTCGTTCAGAAAATTCCTGATGGCGATGATCATGAACGAGCCGTCTGCGGGGATTGCGGCTTCATTGCCTACGAAAACCCAAAAATTATCGCGGGCGCTGTTGTAACCTTCGAAGACAAGTT
This sequence comes from Kordiimonadaceae bacterium, assembly GCA_016764715.1. Lineage (GTDB taxonomy): Bacteria > Pseudomonadota > Alphaproteobacteria > Sphingomonadales > Kordiimonadaceae > Kordiimonas. Next base: position 3,793 of record JAESRJ010000141.1, read on the forward strand.
CTTGCTTTGTAAGCGGGCTATAGAGCCACGCAAAGGCAAATGGACAATCCCAGCAGGCTTTCTTGAACTCGGTGAAGCACCGCACGAGGGTGCCAAACGCGAGGCATTTGAAGAAGCCACTGCTATGATCACTATTACTGATCTTTTGGCGGTWTATTCGGTGCGGCGGATAAGTYAGGTACATATGATGTACCGGGCGACTTTAGCAAAACCTACTTTCAGCGCTGGTATCGAAAGTGAAGAAGTTGAGCTGTTCGCATGGGGTGATATCCCGTGGGATGAGCTTGCATTTCCCAGTGTGCATTGGGTTCTTAATCATTTCCGCGAAGTAGAAGGTCAAAAATCCTTTGTGCCTTTCACTAATCCAGCGGGATGGGAACACGTTTAGGTTTTTAGACGCTAGCGAATGCCATCTGCCGTGCTGCGTCTACTAATTGATGCAAGGAGGTCCTAGTCGCCTTTATTCTTTTCTTCAGAGGTTGCTTCAAGGTCTGGCATATATTTTAGCAAGTTGGCGATAATCCAAAAGTTGAAAACTAGAAACGCGCCGGTGAAACCGAAGACCTTCACGTTCACCCATGTATCTTCTGAGAAATTCCGCCAAATAACCTCGTTGAAAACCATCATTGCCAGGAAAAACCCCACGGCTTGCTTGGTCAACTTGCGCCACAGCGCGTCAGGTGCCTCAGCCCCCAATACTTTTGCAAGCATGTTCTTAACGATTAACTTTCCGCGTAGCATAGCGATGCCGAGGATGGCCGCAAAAAGTGCGTAGACAATGGTTGGTTTCATTTTAACGAAGGTGGGGTCTTTTAGGAACAACGTCAGGCCGCCCATCACCATCACCACACCGAAGGTGAACCAGAGCATTCCGGATATCCGCCCAGTGAGAAGCTTGGAGGCGATAAGCCCGCCGACGATGGCAACCATAAACACAGCAGTGGCCACATAGATGTCGTAAAATTTGTAGCTAATGAAAAAGATAACCAGCGGGCCAAAGTCAATAAGCATCTGCCTAGTCTGGGATGTGGTATTTTTATCAGCCATTCAGTCTTCTCTCAATACTAGGTGGTACAAAACATATAGTTCGGCTTGCTGGCCCCATTTTTCAAGCGCAGGGTGACCAACCATTTTAATCAAGTAGACCCCTTATGCTGCAACTCCTTAAAGACCGCAACTTCCTTACGTACTGGATCGGGCAATTTGTCTCGGTGGTAGGGGATCATATCAGCTTCATTGCGTTTCCTTTTCTGGTGCTGCAACTGACCGATAGTGGTGTGATGATGGGGCTGGTGTTCGCGGTGCAGGGCGTCCCGCGCGCGGCGCTGATGCTGATGGGCGGTGCGGTGATTGACCGCTACAGCCCACGCCTCGTAATGATGGCATCGAATGTATTACGTTTCGCAGTGATCATGGTGATGGCTTACCTGATTTACATTGATCAGGTCTCGCTCGGTGTGATTTTTACTGCCGCGCTTTTGTTTGGTCTTGTCGACGCATTCTTCTATCCGGCCAGCATTGCTATTGTTCCGGCGCTTGTGGTGAAAGACATGCTGCAAAAGGCCAATGCGTTTGTCCATGGTTCAATTTTTGTGGGTGTCATCATTGGGCCTGCAATAGCCGGTCTAATCATCGCAGGGGAAGTGACGACACTCGGCCACGGTTCAGGGGACGCTGCGACGTACGAGAGCAACAGGCTCGGTTTTGCTCGGGCGTTCTTTGTAGACGGCCTTACATTCTTGATTTCCTTTCTGACRYTGATYTTYGTAAAAGCGCGGGTGCTTGGTGAAGGGGACGGTTCAGATGAACCGAAAACATCAATGATCGCCGAGGTTGTCGAGGGTATTAAATGGGTTTGGTCAAAACCCACTATTCGCCTTGGCTTTCTCGGCATTGCTGTGATTGAGTTCTTTTTTCAGGCGCCAATATTTATCGGGCTGCCAATGCTGACAAAAGTGCGGTTTTTGGAACCGACCTTTATATACGGCATTATCATTGCGGCGTGGGGCGTTGGAGCGCTTATTGGCTCGGTGCTCGCCGGTAGCTTAAAACCAATACCTGAACGGTATCTGGTGCGAATTATGTTTATTGTCTTTATTGCATCAGGGGCGGCTCTGGGTTTGGTGATTATGTATCAACCCTACTGGTGGGCGATGTTGGTATTTTTCATCGCGGGTATTGGCGATAGCTTTGTGATGCTCAATTTCACGACATGGATCCAAAAGAAAACCCCCGAGAAATTGCTCGGCAGGGTGATGAGCATTTTTACCTTTATGTCCGTTGGATTGGTACCCATTGCAGCCATCGCACTGGGGTCGGCGTTTGAGTGGAACCTTGAGCTTACTTTGATAATTGTCTCTGTTATCCTTGTTGTCTCTTGCTTGGTCGCAGCTTTTCACAAAGATGCAGAATATAAAGGCCACGGAGAAGAAGACAAACTGCAGGAACAATCATAATGCGGGGTTATTTTGGTATTGGCATCGACAATGCGTCTAAGGCTGGTAATATGGGAAACCTGATCCGCACGGCGCATGCGTTTGGGGCCGCGTTTTCTTTTGCAGTGAACCCCAAGCGGTTTATCCATAACGGCGAGCTGGTCACCAAGGATTTTACCGATACCAGCAAAAGCCACCAGCAGATACCGTTTTTCAATTACGAAACTGCGGCTGATGTTGAGGTGCCGCAGGGCTGCCATCTGATTGGTATTGAGATTTGCGATGACGCGATTGACCTGCCCAGTTTCAGGCACCCGCTGCAGGCGATTTATGTGTTGGGCGGGGAACGCTCATCCTTAAGTGACGAAATGCGCGACCGTTGTAGCCAGATGATCAAAATACCGACAAAATTCAGTCTTAATGTTGCGACAGCTGGCGCAATCGTTATGTATGATAGGCATCGGCTGCTTGGTGGCTATGCTGACAGGCCTGTTGTTGCGGGGCGTGCGCCAGATGCAAAGCCCGTACATGTGCACGGCGGCGTTAAAAATCGCCACGCGCTTAAGCGAGCCCGCAAACTTAGAGAAGCCTTGGATGCAGGTGAAGCGCCGGGTAATGATGAAATTTAGAAGAGCCGACAAGGCGCTAGGAGCAAAAAAGACATGGTAAAAAACAGCACATTCGTAAAAAGCTTACTGTTGGCTTCGTCGGTTGCGCTGGTTTTGCCRWTKRSYTCTTCTGCCAGTACGGCRCAGGACAGCCGCAGGGCTTTGGGCTCGTACCGTGATTGGGATGCCTTTGTRTTCGGCACAGGCGCAAAGCGYACCTGCCATATGATCTCTTCGCCTAAATCTTCGAAAGCCAATAAAAAGAACGTCCGGCGCGGCGACATTTATGTGATGGTTTCGCACCGCCCTGAATACGGTGTTGTCGGCGAAGTTAACGCCGTGCTTGGTTACCCCATCCGCCAAGGCAGCACGGCCGCAATCAACATTGATGGCCGCAAAAAGGTAGACTTCTTCACTGAAGGCAACGGTGCCTGGGCGTATGACCCGAAAGACGATGCCGCAGTGGTTGCCTCTATGAAGCGCGGTAGCGGCATGACAGTGAAGGCCTCAAGCCAGCGCGGCACCAGAACCACCGATCGTTTCAGCCTTTCAGGCTTCACCGCCGCCTATAACGCGATCACGCGGGCTTGCGGTTAGCCCCAGAGTGTCAAAAGCGGTGTGACCATACTAGATTAGGGTTCTTGTAATTTATGCCCTAAAGGAAAGCCGTTTCGCCTTTTGTTGACGGCGAAAAGTGCCTACATTCGGKTTTTGAAAGTTGKTTGACTAGTGGGRATAACGGTTATGATGAAGGCTCTTTTAGTTTTGCTGGTTCTTATTGGACATGCTGCTTATGCATCAGAGGAAACGGTGCCAGATTATATCGGTAAATTTAGTAACGACCCCTCTGAAATTAGAGGGATTGAAGCTGTTATTGCAGATTTTAAAAAGGGCATTGTAAATCACGACGGTGCGTTGATTAACTCATTACTTTTGCATGACGATATCCTGTGGATGGCGGCAGCAACAGAGCCGATGATGACTCCGGTTGAGGCGCAAGGAGATCCGAATTTCATAAAAAATGTCTTTTCAGGTGGAGCACAGGGTTTTGTAAAGTTCGTTACCGAAAGTAAGCAGGACCTCGAAGAACGGTTTTATAACGTCAACATCACCCAGGATAATGGCCTTGCCGTGGTGGTTTTTGACTATGATTTCCGTTCGGACGGCAAAGTTACTAACTACGGGATCGAGACATGGCAGATGTTTAAAATAGACGAAAAATGGCGCATCGCCACAGTTACCTGGTCGACTACGTCTGTGGACGAAAAGCGGGACCAATAACCTTCTGCTAGCGAAAGCGCATTCTGCAGGTGGCTTCCATGAAGCGCGGTAGCGGCATGACAGTGAAAGCCTCCAGCCAGCTCGGCACCAGAACAACCGACCGTTTCAGCCTTCCAGGCTACACCGCCGCCTATAACGCGATCACGCGGGCTTGCGGCTAGCAGGGCGGCGGCCAAAGCGACGAAATCGCTACAGCTTCCAATTCTTTGCGTTGTAACACTAAACGTAGGTTATTTTACCTTTTGTTGACGGTAAAAAGCGCCTGCCATACAGTTTCGCCATGGGTAATTGAAAGTCAGGGGTGAAAACTATGATGCAGGTTTTGTTGGTTCTGTTGGTGCTTGTCGGGCACTCTACTTCCTATGCGGCAGAGGAAAAAATGCCAGACTATGTGGGCAAATACAGCAATGTTCCTGCCGAGATTGCTGCCATTGAAGCGATTGTTGATAAATTTCAAAAAGCCATCATTGCCCATGACGGCGCGGCAATCAATGCGCTCTTATTGCATGATGATATCCTGTTCATATCGGCGGCCCCGCAAAAGATGATTGACCGCGTCCGCGAACTACAAGACCCGGATTATATGAAAAAACGGCCTTCTGGGCAGGCGCAGGGCTTTGTGAAATTTGTCTCTGAGAGCAAGATGGCGATTGAAGAGCGCTTCTATAATGTCAAAATCACCGAGGATAGTGGCTTCGCGCTAGTGGTGTTTGACTATGATTTCCGTATGGACGGCACCGTTACCAATTACGGCATAGAGACATGGCAGATGTTTAAAGTTGACGGCATATGGCGCATTGCCACCGTTGCTTGGTCTGCGACGCCCACCGGAAAAATGCCAGATCACTAAGAAACTAACGTTTAAAGTCAGTGAGGTAGTTCCCTTGTGCCGCGCACCTGCAGCCTAGCCCTAGGACTGGGTGTTTAGTTGATTTTTGTAGCGTCTGCTGGCGCGCAGGGTTTCTCCGCCACGTAGTTTTACTGTCAGGTCTCCGCCAGCGATGGGCCTTGTCTCTACAATGGCCGCGCGGTTTACAACGAACGAGCGGTGGATGCGCACGGCGTCGCATCCTGCTTCCTGCAAGGCCTCCGTAAGCTCTGACAAAGTGATCCGCGCTAACTGCTCGCCAGAGACAGATGTAATCTCAGCATAATTGCTGGCGCTTTTTGCATATAGGAATTCCTGCGGATAAATCAGAAGGTTTGTGCCGCCGCTTTTTAGGTGAATGGGTTCCGCTGCTGCCTTCTTTGCTTTGTTAGCTTGCATAAGCTGGCGCTGCAACATTGCGACAAGGAATAACAGGATGAAGGTGACGCCGTCTTTCCGGAACTCATACAGGCTAACAACTACCACGGCATCGCTGTAGAACTCATAGTTTCCACCAAAAAGGCCCGGCCAAAAGACTTTGCGGATCCCGATCATAATTGACACATGAAAGGTAGAGAACACACCACTGAGCACTGCGTAAGGTATAACTAAACGAAGCCATGTAGCCCGCGACAACGGGAATTTGTCAAACAAAGCAAAGAGCAGAGGCAAAGCTAAAGCGATGCTTATGAAACTGGAATATTCCTCTAGTACCGCCTTTTGCCAAAGCATCTGTACACCGTAGCGCTCAGCATCAGCGAGCTTGGTGGCGGTGTTTGCCGCTGCGATTATGAATGTCACTATAGCGAGTAACCATAGAATTGGATCCTTGGTGCGCAGGTAGACTTGTCGCCGGTATGATTTCAAAAAATCGCTCATGTGTGCAGTATATCCGGGCTGGCGGCCCTGTAAACTCGATAACTAGAGCCGGTGTTACCGCTTGTCCCTTCGGGTTATCCGCTTAGCCCAGGCTACATTTATACTTTTACCGCTTATCCCTGATGAGGTGTTATTGGCCCAAGCCGCGTGCTTGCAGTGTTTATTTTTCGTAGCGTCGAATTACCCGGTCACGACAAAACGAGAAGAAACATGGAAAACCATAACACGCAAGTAAACGCTCAGGACACGCGCCGATATGACCTCGATTGGCTCAGGATTATCGCCTTTGGTCTTCTAATCTTATATCACGTCGGCATGTTTTACGTTTCGTGGGGGTGGCACGTGAAAAGCCCGCATGCAGGGCCTTTTGCTGAACCAGCTATGATGCTGCTGAACCCCTGGCGTATGCCGCTACTGTTTCTTATATCAGGCGTGGCGATCATTTTTGCAGCGGAGAAAATGGGGTTAAGAACCTTGAGTTGGAAACGCACTGTACGTCTGTTCGTACCTCTGGTTTTCGGCATGCTCTTCATCGTTGCACCGCAATCCTATTTTGAGCTGCTGGCGAAAGGCGAAATTCAGGCGGGGTATCTGGAGTTTTACCAAATCTACGTATCCGGTCACGAGGGTTATTCGGTTACGGTGCCGACGTGGAACCATTTGTGGTATCTCGTTTATCTGATAACCTATTCGCTAATAGTGTTGCCTTTTGTGCCAGCGATAAACTGGCTTGGGGAAAAGATGGATACGCCGGGTTTTGAACGCCTTATGAGCGGTGGGCGTATATTCTTGATACCTGCAGCGCTTTTCGTAACCTACCGTTTTACCACCGATATATGGTTCCCCGAACATACGCATGCCTTGGTTGATGACTGGGGTGCCCATGCGCGCTATTTCAGTTATTTCATCGTTGGTATGTTGATCGCTAAGAACACTGCCTTTTGGCGGGTTTTGGCTGCTACATGGCGCACCGGTTTAGTCTTGGTTCTGGTATCAGCAGCCATTTTATTGCCAATGTGGGTTAACTGGGAAAACTGGACTGGAAACCAATGGTTTGTTGATATCATTCGGGCGTGGCGGGTTATCTATGCATGGGCGGTGATCGCAACAGTGATGGGCGTTGCGCAGCTTTATCTCAACCGACCCAGCAAACGCTTAAGCTACTTAACCGAAGCGGTATTCCCCTACTATATCCTGCACCAGACGTTGATTGTTGTCATAGGTGTCGCAGCTGCCTCGCTAGCCTTGCCGGCAGCGATTGAGTTTTTGGTTGTGCTCGCGGGGACGGTGTTCGGGTGCTTACTGCTACACGAGTATATCATTCGCCGTACAGTGTTTCTGCGGCCGCTCTTCGGGTTGCCGTTAAAACCAAAACAACGCCAGTCTGCGGACAAGCTCCAACCAGCAGAGTAGCCCACGCAATATGGCCGGCTGTGCTTGGTCGGCGCGTATGTTGCGTGGCTGACAGTTTTCTGGAATCACTGGCGACTGTTGGCTTTTTCGTTCGCCTGCCTTGCCGTCTATATGCGGCACGCTGTCACGCCAAAAGTAAGGGCCCACCCCCGCATGTTAGCGTAATCTCACGTGGGGGCCTGTTCTGGAGTATAGTTATGAACACTCTGCTTATTGCTGCGTCGACAGCTGGCTTTATAACCTTTGCAGTTCATACATGGATTGGAACACCGCGTGTGGCGCTCCCTCTTTTGGAAACGGATTTGCCCGATCCGGTGAAATGTATCAATTACGGGAGCTGGCACGGCATGACGGTTTGCCTGTTTTTTATGGCGAGCGCCTTTGCTATCGCTGCCATCTATCCTGAGGCAATTGAACTTGCGTGGTTCGCGTTTCTATTTAACGTCTCAATGTTGATCCTGTCGGTCACTCTGGTGATCAAAATGAAACAAAGCTTTAAACGTATCATTCACTGGATCATGTTCTCAACAACGGCTATTTTGGCGGGCTTTGGGCTGCTTGCCGGATAAGCGATAACCTTTGACTCTCACGCGCTCGGAGCGTAGAGAGCGGCATATCAAGTAACCTCTTTCTGGTGGAACGCCCGGAAGGCATAAACGCCCTGGCGCAGTTTTGGCTGCAAAAGGCAGGAAGAAAAAGATGCAAATTACTCCGAACGGCCACGAGCCGATTATCTCACCACGTGTAAATTTTGCGGACCCTAGCGGCAAAGTAAACCTGCTGGGCCTAAGCCGCGATGAGCTTAAAGGCGCGCTACGCGATTTCGGTGTGGCTGAAAAACAGCTACGTATGCGTGCGACACAGCTTTGGCACTGGGTTTACCACCGCGGGGCCAGTGATTTTGATGTGATGACAACTATTTCCAAAGATATGCGCGCCAAACTTAAGGAAGCTTTTGTTGTTGAGCGCCCGGAAGTTGTTGAAGCGCAATATTCCGAGGACGGCACGCGTAAATATCTGATCCGCTTTGCCGACGGTAATGAAGCCGAAGCGGTGTACATCCCTGAAGAAGGCCGCGGCACTTTGTGTGTTTCCAGCCAAGTTGGCTGCACGCTGAACTGTAAGTTCTGCCACACAGGCACCATGCGCCTTGTGCGCAACCTGACAGCTGGCGAAATTGTTGCTCAATTGATGATTGTGCGCGATGATTTAGGTGAGTGGGAAAGCCCAACCAAGGGCCGCATGGTTACAAATATTGTGATGATGGGTATGGGCGAGCCCCTCTATAATTTTGATAATGTGAAGCAGGCACTAGAGATCATTATGGACGAAGAGGGCATACAGCTTTCTCGCCGCCGCATAACGCTGTCTACGTCTGGCGTCGTGCCACATATGGAACGTTGCGGACACGAAATTGGGGTGAACCTAGCCGTTTCCCTGCACGCAGTGACCGACGAAATCCGCTCTGAGATCATGCCGATCAACAAAAAATACAATCTTGATGCTGTTCTGACGGCCTGCATGAATTACCCAGGTGCGCATAATGCCCGCCGCATCACTTTCGAATATGCTATGTTGAAAGGTATCAACGATAGCGATGAAGATGCCCGGCAACTGGTATGGCTTATGCGCAAATATAAGCTGCCAGCAAAGATCAACCTGATCCCCTTCAATCCGTGGCCGGGCGTGGAATATGAATGCTCCAGCGACGAACGCATCAAGCGTTTCTCTGATATTATTTATGAAGCGGGCATATCTGCGCCGATACGTAGGCCCCGAGGCCGAGATATTATGGCGGCGTGCGGCCAGCTGAAATCAGCGTCCGAGAAGAAATCAAAAGCGCAAATTGCTCGCGATCTGGTTGCTGCGACGGCTTCTACAGAACATCAACATTCTGCAACGGGTCTAAGCTAAAACTAGCGGTGTGGAAGTGCCTGCAGGTATTTTCGGCCACCTCTACTCTAACTTTTGCGCGGTCATTCCCCAAAAAGTTAGGRYGCGGTCCTTTAATTGAACGGTGACTTCCGTACCGTCCTCAATCATGATCAGTTTTTTATTGCTAACTGGGTATAAGGCGTGCGTGGAACCCTGGGGTGTGGTCATTATTAGATGATCGCCATTGGCTTTCAGTCTAACGGTGAAACCAGCAGGGCTCATTTTATAACTCCCCGCTAGGTTTGCGAGGTCTTCGGAACTCCAACGCTGTCTTTTTATATGCATAGGTTTGTAGGCGGACCACCCAAACTGGGATGACAAGCTGCGCATCATTTCGTCTATTAAGCGGTTTCCAGCATTTCCGTTTGTCATAATAACGGCAGCATCCCCTCGTTCTGGAAAGGCTACCATGTAGGATCGGTACCCGTGCGTCCAGCCTGCGTGGTCCACTAGAAGGTCCCGCCCGGAATCGTGTGCCCCAAATCCAAGCCCCATGTTCTGGTCTAAAGGTCGTGCTAGCCTTTTGGCTAACTGGCTCGAAAAAAGAGTTTGGTTTTTGCCCTGAYAGGCCTTTAAATATGCAATCAAAACGTTGGCAAGATCTGTTGGTGTTGACCATAATCCTGCTGGCGCGGACTGCGGGTATGTTAGCCACCCTCCTTGAACTGCCTCAACGTTATACCTGTGCCCGATTGCAATACTGGAATGTTGGCTATCCGACCTCAAGGGGTTGAAATGGCTGTGTATGGCGCCGGAAGGCTGAAAAACCCGTTGTTCCATAAAGCGGGGGAAAGATTGCCCCGTTTTGCTTTCTATCAGCTTTTGGAGCACCATGTACCCTCCGCCGGAGTATCGGAATTTACCGCGAAGATCTGCAACACGAACAGCTTTTGAATTGGAATTAGCTGCGCCATTTAAAATTTGGATGGTGGAAGGCAAAACCTCATCCAAGCCGAATCCGGGGTAGCTTGGGACATTCACACCGCCAGTGTGAGATAATAGATCTGCGATTGTTACTTTATCGCCATTTGGCAATTTCCAGTTTTTTAGATGCCTATTCACAGGGTCATCCAGTGAAAAATCGCCATCACCCGCAAGYGCRAGAATGCCRAGGGCYGTAAYTGCTTTACTAAGCGAAGCCGCTTGAAAAAGAGTTGTGGTCGTGGCTGGCTCTTCGCCGCCTTTTGCCAGCATGCCGTAGGATTTCGCGAATGTAAGCTTGCCATTGCGAACAATAGCAACGCTGACGGCAGAAATACCGTACCGCTGCATTCTATCAGAAAGGGTGGAAGTTTCCTTTTCACCGTCGAAAACGACTGCTGCTCTAAGGGAGGTAAGAAACTGTTCCTCTTTGAAGCTTGAGCTTGCCTCAGGAGGGGCAGCAAAGGCACTTGCTGAGAGAACCATGACCAAAAGGAAAAAAGTTAACCACTTCAATATGTCCTCCCCAATTTTGTAATGAGAATAATTGCTAAAACCTGATTGGCTATCAAGCGCTAGGAAAACCGGTACCTAAATGCCCAAAAACCACCGTTTCCTGAAAACATGGTAGTAGGTGACCCAAGCGCAGCCTTTGTGGGCCAAAACTACGTATTTCCCGGCGGTAAGAATAGGTGTTTTGGTAACACTCCAGCGTAGTGCCAAAGCGAAGCCGTGCCTAGTTGAATTAGGAGCAGGATAAAGTTAAACGCTTACAAGAGAGTTGAGCGGCTGGTGCATTAGGGGAAAAATGTGGGGAAACATCGTAATGCATGGGCCCAGCCGCTATCCTCGCGTTGTCAGTGACTAACATATAGAGCCGATCAGGCCCGGATACAGGACGGCAAAGCCGCACAGTGACAGATTGTCGCGATTACTTGCCGTTCTTCTTGTCTGCTACCGCTTGCCCCAACGACGATGGAATCCATAACGCGCGGAGGATCACCTTTGAATATGCGGAGCTGAAAGGCATCAACGACAGCGACGAAGATGTCCGCCAGCTTGTGTACCTGATGCGTAAATATAAGTTGTCCGCCAAGCTGAACTTGATCCCGTTCAACCCGTGGTCGGGTGTGGAATATGAGTATTCTATCGACGAACGTATCAAGCGCTTCTCAGATACTATCTATGAAGAAGGCATTTCTGCGCCTGTGCGCAAACCTAGGGGCCGCGATATTATGGCAGCGCGCGGCTGGCTGAAATCAGCGTCCGAGAAGAAATCAAAAGCGCAAATCTTGTGGGAGGAAGCGGAGACGCTCAATGGATCTTATCATAGTCCAACTGGCTTGACGTGATGAAGGCAACGGATGCTAAGTATAGCGTACAGTCAGCTTTTGAAACCGGGGTATTGCCCGGCGCATTGGCGTGTCGCCTTTACTGGCACTACTTCAACCACGATACCGTGCCKGAAGCCGAATTTGTCCAACGTTTTRCCYGTGGACAGRRTGMGCCCGTTCACTTTCAATTCAAACTTATAGGGGTTTAGCCCAAACTGCTTGCTTGCTGGAATCTTTAAGTCACAAACTGTAAACCTGCGAAAGTCCTCAAAGCTTGCTTGTGCCCGGCTTCCATGAAAGTCGAAATATACGACTTTCCAATTTTGCGCTGCCGCAGAAAAACTGAACACTGTTGCAGCAAACAGGATTAAAACAAACAGATTTTTCATATGACCCCCTCATTGAATACCTAAATCAGATGGTGCAACTTTAAAGGGCTTTCATGTGTTTGCAAGGGGATTTCCGCTGACAATTTTTAGCACCAACACAGCACCACTTGATAACTGAGTTCAGGCCCTAAAATTGTCAGCAGAATAAAACCTTAGCTGTCTGCCTACTTCGGTCCGTCTGCCACAGCTTGCGCTTCCTGCATGAAGGCCCAAACCTCTTTTGAAAACGGTTTCTCTGGCCCATCTTCGGGCCATTCGTCCATATTGTCGAATAGTTTGGCAGCAGCCCGCGTTAGCGAAGGGTCAATATCGTAGATCACTTGTGTCATTGCGTTCCATTCAAGCAAAATGGCCTGCGCCTCCTTGCTGGCTGGATCACTGCCTACAATTTTCTCAGTGCGCGCCAAAAGTGCGGGCCATGCTGCATCATTCGCTTTAGTCACATCCTCTGGTACAGCGCCTTTGGCCGCTGCCCAGCGCTGGCTTTCTTCGGGCGTATAGAATTTGTCCCATACTTTTTGCCATTTTTTCTCACTCATTGCCGTCTCTCCTAGTTTTATTATGTTGCAAAGGGTGAAAAGGTCGGTGGTGTCCCCGGTGAGGCCTTTAAGGGCATCATCGATGGACGCAATTGCCGCTGTGGTTTCTTCAAGCTGTGACTGCAGAAGTTGGCGCTGCAATGAAAGCACGGATCTGGCTTTTATTTCAGCTGTACCCAACATGCTGCTGATCTGCTTGAGCGTGAAACCGGCGCGTTTCAAAAGTTGAATTTGCTGCAAGCGCGTAATGTCAGGGTACCTATATACCCTTTGCCCCGCCTCACTTCTGGTGGGGGCAAGCAGGCCTTTGCTTTCGTAATAGCGCAGCGTGCGCACTGTTACCGCGGAGCGGCCTGCAAGTTCACCAATTGTCAGCATTTTTTCCTCCAAACCCTTTCACTTTGTCTGATTTTCGTTCAGACAAATGAAGCTCTAGGACCTGACGTAACGTCAGGGGCAAGAACAAAATTGCATAATTTTACGTTTTTACAGAAAACTTATGGCAGCACGCTATCAGGTCTTGTTTGACGGCGCAGGCAATCCGCCTATATTCACCCGCGAACACTGCCCTTATCCCCATCGGAGTTTCTAATGTCCAAGCAGGTAAAAAAAGTCGTCCTWGCCTATTCMGGCGGACTGGACACCAGCGTTATTTTGAAATGGCTCGAAGTAGAATACGGCTGTGAGGTTGTTACCTTCACTGCTGATCTCGGCCAAGGCGAAGAGCTGGAACCTGCACGACGAAAAGCCGAAATGCTGGGAATCAAAGACATCTTCATTGAAGACCTGAAAGAGGAATTTGTCCGCGACTATGTATTCCCAATGTTCCGGGCCAATACTGTTTATGAAGGCATGTATTTGCTGGGTACCGCCATTGCGCGGCCGCTTATCGCAAAACGTCAGATCGAAATTGCCAAAGAAGTTGGCGCGGACGCTGTTTGTCACGGTGCGACCGGCAAAGGCAACGACCAAGTACGGTTCGAGCTTGGTTATTACGGCCTTAACCCAGATATCAAAGTTATTGCCCCGTGGCGCGAATGGGAACTCAATAGCCGTACCAAACTGATTGAGTTTGCAGAGAAATACCAGATCCCGATCCCTACAGATAAACGCGGCGAATCGCCGTTTAGCGTTGATGCCAACCTGCTGCATACCTCAAGCGAGGGCAAAGCACTGGAAGACCCGTGGACAATGGCTGAAGAATATGTTTACAGCCGCACGGATAACCCAGTAACAGCCCCGGCGGAGCCAGAGTATATCGAGGTTGAGTTCGAAAAGGGTGATCCGGTGGCCGTAAACGGTGTGGCTTTGTCGCCTGCGGATTTGCTGACCAAGCTGAATGAGCACGGAAAAACCCACGGTATTGGCAGGCTTGATCTTCTTGAGAACCGGTTTGTTGGCATGAAATCACGCGGCATTTACGAAACACCAGGTGGTACGATCATGCTAGCGGCGCACCGCGGTATCGAGCAGATAACCCTTGATAGCGGCGCGATGCATCTGAAAGACAGCATCATGCCTAAGTATGCTGAGCTGATTTATAACGGCTTTTGGTTCTCGCCAGAGCGCGAGATGCTGCAGGCGTTGATCAATACCAGCCAGGAATTTGTGGCAGGCACCGTGCGGCTGATGCTGTTCAAAGGCAGCGTGCAAATCGTAGGGCGTAAGAGCCAATACAGCCTCTATTCGATGGAGCATGTGACTTTTGAGGAAGACAGCGTGTACGACCAGAGAGACGCTGCTGGCTTCATCAAACTGAATGCTTTGCGCTTACAGCTTTTGAACCAGCGCGGTAAAATCACGGAGCCCCCTAGCTACGACTAGGGCGCATTACCTAAGCCGCACAAAAAGGACTTGAATGGCTGAAATTTTCACCATCATTGCCCCGGTGTTTCTAATCATGGCACTGGGGTTTTTCCTCGGCAAAACGAAGCTTTTCCCAGAAGGCTCGTCCGCTATCCTTATCAGCTTTGTCTGGTATGTTGCCATCCCGGCCCTTATGTTCCGGTCGCTGGCACCGAAAGATCTGCCGTCTGCTGATGAGCTGGTTTTTGTGGGCACTTATTATGGTTGTCTCTATATAGTTTACACCGCAGGCATGCTGCTTACGCGTAAGTTTTTTGGGTTCTCATCAGCTGAGCAAGGCGTGTTTTCGCTGACAACCTGTTTTGTAAATGGCGGCTTTATTGGTATTCCAATTATGGACGGCGCATTCGGTACCGAAGGGGTGCGACTGCTGCTGGTGATATTGAGCTTCCATACGCTGACGCTTATCCCCATCACTACTTTTATCATTGAGAAGGCGCAGAAAACTGATGGCAAAGGCCCAGGTTTGCTGCGCGTTACGTTCAATAGCGTGCGGCAAAATCCGATTTTGATTGCCCTTTTGGCGGGCCTTGCGTGGTCAGCGCTTTCGCTGCCGTTCCCGAACTGGCTTGATAAGGTGCTTGAACTGCCAGCGAACGCCGCTGCCCCTGTTGGGCTGTTCGCGGCAGGCCTCGCGCTATCAAATGTCCGGATCGCGGGCAACCTGCATCATTCAATGCTGTCAGTGGCGTTGAAACTGCTGATCTTGCCGCTGTTGGTTTTCTCCGTCGCGCATTTCCTATTTGAACTTAAGCCAATGTGGGTTGGTGTAGCTACGTTAACTGCCGCGCTACCGTCTGGCATGGTGCCTTATACCATTGCTTTGCGGTACGGAGTGGGCGCTCGCCGAGCTGCTACGGCGGTTCTTTTGTCCACGGGGCTTTCAGCAATAACGCTTTCTGCAGTGCTATATTTCTTACAAAACGGAGCAATTTCATGAGCCAGCGAAACACTGTATGGAAAATCTACCTGTCGGGCGAAATTCACAGCAATTGGCGCGGTGAGATAGAAGCAGGCATCAAAGAAGCGGGCCTGCCTGTGGTGCTGTTCGCGCCCATTACTGTACATGAAGACAGTGATGACTGTGCGGCGGTTATTCTTGGCGAGCCTGAAAGCCCTTTTTGGCGGGACCATATGGCCGCAAAGGTAAATGCGATGCGTACGCGAAAACTGATTGCCGACGCTGACATTGTCGTTGTGCGCTTCGGCGATAAATACCGCCAATGGAACGCGGCTTTCGACGCAGGCTACGCCGCGGCCCTAGGCAAAAGTGTAATCGTCCAACATGCGCCAGAACTCACGCACGCATTAAAAGAAGTGGACAGCGCAGCGATGGCCGTAGCCGAAACCCCAGCGCAAGTGGTTGAACTGATCCGCTATGTCATATCTGGTGAACTGAAGCGCTGAAGTGCCGTATGAGAAACCGTGGTTAACAGTTGCTTACATACGAGTGGGCGCGCTTAAATTGTGTGGCGTCTTGTGCTATACTACCGCCGGGTGACCGGACTAACATTAGTATTTAGTACAGACACACTGCTTAGAAACCTATCTGCAGCATAGAATATGCCTGCCTTTAAGGTGCGAGCCCGTCGTGTGCCGGAACGGTGTAAGACGTCAAAATGACGCCGGCGGTGTCTGCCAATATAGGAGAAGTCAGTATGGCTTTTTCCGTCAATACAAACGCGGGTGCGTTCATTGCCCTGCAAAACCTTACGAAAACCAACAAAGAACTAGAGATTACACAAAACCGTATCAACACGGGGCTGAAGGTTTCTTCTGCAAAAGACAACGGCGCAGTGTTTGCCATCGCGCAGGATCTGCGCGGTGATATTGCAGGGCTGAATGCCGTGAAAAGCTCGCTCGACCGCGCGTCATCGGAGCTTGATGTGGCGCTGGCAGCGGGTGAAGCCGTTTCTGATCTTCTGATTGAGCTGAAGGAAAAAGCAGTGGCTGCCAAGGATACCGGCCTTGATACCTCAAGCCGTTCGGCCCTCAATTCAGACTTTATCGAACTAAGGGATCAGATTACGTCCATCGTCAGCAATGCAGATTTTAACGGTGCGAATGCGGTGAAATCGGGTGGCAGTGCGATCAGTGCTATCACCAATCCGGACGGCAGCAATACAACAACCATTGCCGCGCAGGACCTGTCTTTAAGCGGGGCAAATGTCACACTGACAACAACCCAGTCKATTGGTACGGCTACGCTTGCGTCTGCAGCTGTCACAGTTGTTTCTGTATCTGCGGCGAATGTGACAGCGGCGCTCTCGACACTCGGCTCTGGCGCGGAAAGGCTTTCTATCCAGAAAACCTTTGTCGGCAAGCTTTCTGATACTATCGAGATCGGCATTGGCAATCTGGTGGATGCGAATTTGGCGGAAGAATCGGCAAACCTCACAGCGCAGCAAGTCAAGCAGCAGCTGGGCTTGCAGGCTTTGTCGATCGCCAACCAGTCACCGGGCCGCGTGGTTTCGCTGTTTAGCTAACGCCTTTAGGGCAMAGCTTAGGTGTGTAAAGCGACCACTGTCCTTTGCCGGCAGGGACAACAGCTGGCGCTCGGCAAATTGCAGGTTTTGTGTGGGCCTAGTTGGTCCGCAGAAACATCATCGGTTGCCCAACCACATCGATGCGAACGGTTTTGTGCGGCAGGCTTTTGGTTACATAAACAATGTTCTCAGGCGTTGCGCCTTTGATCTCTACTTTGAATGTATCGAAGGTGCCAGCGGGTGTTTCGATGATCTCTGAGCCCACCGTCACAAGGCGAATGTCTTCTTGCACGCCGCCCATAACATTGTACCACGGCAGGGATACTTCGTACCCTTCACGAAGCGGYAGSGCAGATATAAGCCCGAAGATGGAAAGCCGGAGCGGCGCTGTCACTTTTGCGTCACTTTTAGTGACTTTGTCTWCCTGCTCGGGGCGCGAGATGGTGCGGGTTCCGGTAACATGGTCGCCGTCCCAATCAAGGTCGACAATCATTTTTGCGGCACCAATTGCAAAATCAATATCCATCGACAATGGCTGGAAAGTTTTAGCATCAATAACGCCGACTGCAGTTTCAAATATATTGGGTTTCATTTCGGTAAGGTCATTGATCACGTAAGTATCACCCTCTTTACGCCAGGCGTAAACCATCCGTCCGGCTTCCTTGCCCTCGTTCATTAGCACAAGTTTCATCTCGGAAAGGTCGGCGCGGCTCATATCAATGTCGGCGCGCCAATCGCTGGCGGCCAATGGGCTCGCAAGTGAAGCGGCAACTGCTGCCAGCAAAAACGATGTCTTTAAAAAGGATGTCATATTGCCTCCCAAGCGATGGTTTATCTGTATGGTTCCACCAAATAGTAGCGGTTCACTGCAATGCAACATACTGGACCTTCGTTTATAGGCCAGCCTTAACTACTATTTAGTGCTGGTTTGATCCTTTTTAGGGCTGAACTATGGGGTTAAGCAAAAACTTGCCTGAARAAACCGTCGGCAGTAACGTTAAGCGCTAGTAAGCGCGGGAGACGCAGGTATGGAATTGACTGGTTTGGTTTTGATGTCGGTTGGGGCGGTAATGTACGGCATTCTCCCGCTGTTCGCGGACTTGAACAAAACGCACGCGACAAATCCCCAGTGGCCTCCGCACGCACGGTTTCATGTGGTTAACCAGGTACTTACCGGGTTTTTGATTGCCGTGATATCGCTTTATCTCATTTGGTTGCCGGTAGGAGAAGCGCGCACGTCAGTGGCTCTTGCCTTAGTCCTTGGCCTCAGTGTGATCGGTGGTTTTTTCGCAAGCATGGTCTTCCGTAATTTTTACGGCGGCGCGCTGGGGGATAAACGCGGCGGTATCGCTAAATACCGGAATCTAGATCTAAACGCGGTTAGCTTTGGCCTTTCAGGCCTGCTGCTCCTTAGTGGGTGGGGGCTAACGCTTTAAAGCCCGATCTGCTTGCTGCCAACGGCCATCGACCATCCTCCTTTTGACGGAAAATGCCTCCTAGACCATACAGCTRCTTGCCATTGTTASAAAATTGTACTAACTAGTATGTACATTATAGGTGAAAGAACAATGTCTAAACGCGATGCGCTTATATCTGCCGCGAAATATCTGTTGTGGGAGCAAGGGTTTGAAGCAATGAGCCCCAAAAAGGTGATGCGCCTAAGCGGTGCGGGGCAGGGAAGCCTGTATCAYCATTTTGATGGCAAGGAAGATTTGGCGTCTGCCGCATTGGTTGAAGTTTCTGACGAGCTGTTCGCGACCGCAGACAGTGTGTTTGATCCCGAAAAGCCACCGATGGACCGCCTGTATGATTATCTGATGCGCGCCCGGCCTGAGCTTAAGGGCTGCAAGTTAGGGCGATTGGTTTCTGACAAAACTATAATAGAATCAACTATATGCAAGACTATAGGGGRCTATTTCAATCATATTGAAGGCCACCTTTCGAAAGCCCTGAAAGATGCACAGGCAAGCGGTGACTTACCGCATTATCTGGATACCGGCGCGATGTCAAAAACCCTGCAAGCGGTTATTCAGGGTGGCTATGTGCTGGCGCGCGGCTCACAGAACTCCGAACAAATGGTACAGGCGCAAGAGGGTGCYTGGGTGATGCTGGAAGCGCTTAGCGCTCACAGCGGTTAAAACGACCGTAATTGTTATAACTAGTAGGTACAAAAATGAAACTCTTCTATTCGAAAACCTCCCCCTACTCACGCAAAGTCTATATTTTGGCTAAGTCTCTGGGTATGGGCGGCGAAATTGAGCTGATATATGATAATCCGCTTGAAGACAGTGCAGCATTGCTTGCCGCTAATCCACTCGCCAAGGTTCCGGCCTTGATAACGGACGAAAAAACCATTTTTGACAGCCCGCTCATTGCGGATCATTTTCTGAGGCTCGCGGGTCAGGGCGGGCGCGACGATGCCTATTTTGAGGCACTTACTATTCAAGCCCTCGCAGACGGCATGATGGATGCGGCTGTTGCGCTGCGCATGGAAAGCGTGCGGCCTGAAGCACAACAGTCACCTATGTGGCAAAAGCGCTGGTACGCGGCGATTGATCGGGGTTTGGGTATGCTAGAGGCCACGGTAATCAAAGATCTTAAAGGCTGGAAGCTCGATAGTATCTCGGTGGCCTGTATGCTTGATTATTTGTGTTTCCGGTTGCCGGAGATTGACTGGCAAACGGCTAGGCCGGAGACGGCCCTTTGGTTCGAAGGCGCTTCCGCGCGGATGGATATGAAAAACACAGAYCCYCGYCTTTARNGNCSAGCSYCNNASAAAGCCCRCTRRMCMRMGCGWTSCCAGCTTCAGWATYKATRTMTNCTGRAGCTGGMGYKTMYGYARTTACGCCCAWCGCACGACA
>JAESRJ010000142.1 GCA_016764715.1 Kordiimonadaceae bacterium
AGTGAAGAAATTCAAACATGGGCTAAAGCAAAAGAAAATTTGTCATGGAAACACATTTGGGATAGCGATAAACTTATCGCAAGAATCTATAATGCTCATTTAGGTAATGTTCCACTTGATTTTTTACTGGACAAAGAAGGTAAAATTATCGAAGGTGATGCCAGCGACGCAGTCGAAATGAACGATAAATGGACGTTCGCGCGCGATGTCAACTCCGGCGATCCAAGCTGGACACTTGTTGCAACAAGCTCGGGCTAACACAGTGCAGCGTCGCAGCTGGGCCGTCATTGCCTTTGTAATAATTGGCTTGGCGGTTACTTGGCTCATTTTCGGCTATTCAAAAACAACCCCTGCAGGCCTTCGCTTTGCGCTGGTTAGCTATAGCGACCTGCCGGGCTGGTCTGAAAACACTGCGGTTGGTGCTGCGCCTGCTCTGAAAGCCAGCTGTGCAAAAATCTCGCAAATGAAGCCCTCCCGTTCGATGCCCGGTTCTGCTATTGGCGGCAAGGCAGGGGACTGGCTAGAGGCTTGCGAGGCCCTTAGTGCCGCCGTGACAGACGTAGAACTGAAGGCCGCTTTTTCGGCTTACTTTCTGCCACTKGAAGTCTCMGCGGGCGGTACCACTGASGGCATATTCACGGGRTATTACGAAGCGCTGCTGAAAGGCAGCCTAAAGAAGACAGACCGYTTCACRGTCCCYCTTTACGCCCGCCCCCCCGAACTGGTTATGGTCAATCTCGGCCGTTTTAGGAAGGATCTTGCGGGACAACGCATTGCGGGAACTGTCAAAGACGGCCGTTTGCAACCTTTCCCCAATCGAGCTTCCATTGAGAATGGCGCGCTAGCGGGCCGCGATCTGGAGGTGTTATGGGTTGATAGTGCTGTTGATGCGTATTTCCTTCATGTTCAAGGCTCGGGCCGGGTGCTTATGCCGGACGGCAGTTTTTTCAGCATTGGATACGCAGCGCAAAACGGTCATGCCAACCGTCTTATCGGCAGGCGTTTGATAGAAATGGGGGCTATCCCGCGCGAGGAGATGTCAGGCCAAGCCATTCGCAAGTGGTTGGCCGATCACCCGGATCAAATTCAAAGCGTCTTGGATACAGACCCATCTTTCGTATTTTTCCGAGCGCTTGAAGGTGATGGCGGCCCATACGGATCAGCGGGTGTTGGTTTAACACCGGGGCATTCAATTGCGGTTGATCGGCGGCATCTGCCGCTACACGCCCCTATCTGGCTTTCGGCAAGCCATCCAGACCCGAACGATACATCTATCGCTGAAGTAGCGTTTAACCGGCTGATGGTGGCGCAGGATACAGGCGGCGCTATCAACGGCGAAATTCGCGGCGATGTATTTTGGGGTTTTGGCCCTGAGGCCGAAGAAATAGCGGGCCGAATGGCTAATGGTGGACGGTACTGGCTGTTGCTTCCAAAAAAACTGGCACTTGCAGCGGCGGGCTCTGAGCGTGGCTAAAAAACCTCGTAAGCCGGCGGTTAAAGCGCCTGCGCTCCCTGCAAATGATAAAGCATTATGGAACGAAACGATCAAAACGATAACGCCGCTCAGTGATAGGCCGGATGCCCCGGCCGTAAAGCCTTTGAAGATGCTTGAACGACTTGATGGTGCCAGGCCTTTGCCGATGGAGTGGCATATTGGCGAAAGCCCTGATCCCGTGGCGTATGTTGACCGCAAAACCAAACGTCGATTAGCCAAAGGTAAGATCGAGGTAGACGGGTCAATTGATTTGCACGGTCTGACACAGGAGCAAGCGCTGGGTAAACTGAGGTCAATGATCGAAGGCGCGGTGCGGCGCGGTGAGAAGACCCTGCTTGTCGTAACCGGCAAGGGCGGCGCCCGCTTTTCGCAAACCGGCGATGATGGTTCAGCTGCTTACCGCACGCGGGCGGATTTTGACCAGTTTGGAGGGGTTCTGAAACGTATGGTACCTGTTTGGCTCTCGTCTGGTGATCTAAGGCCTTTCATTGAAAGTTACGGGTCGGCGGCGCAAGAGCACGGCGGCGAGGGTGCTATGTATATTCGCCTGCGCAAACGTATTCCAGGCAGTAGACGCAGCAAAGGCAGAGGTAACACATGACCCCCTTTGGCGAAAAAATGCGAGCCCTACGGGCCGAAAAAGAAGTCAGCCAAKCTGAWATGGCNAAAGMNGCTRGATGTATCGGCRGCKTATCTTTCTGCSCTWGARCACGGWAATCGCGGRGCACCWTCTTTTGCGCTGATCCACAARATAATCGARTATTTYGGYYTGATYTGGGATGAWGCCGAAGACCTCAAAGAARTAGCTCGCCTTTCCAAGCCTAAAGTCAGTATCGATACCTCTGGGCTAGACCCGCGCGCGACGAAGGCCGCCAATTTGCTCGCTAAAAAAATTGGTCGTCTGGACGACGCAGCGCTGGATGCATTGCTTAACTTGTTGTCTGAAAAGTAGAAGCTGGTTTAAGCCGGTACCGAAACCAATGCTTGTGTGTTAACTAAGTCGCAACTCTGCTCTGTCATAAGGGGTCAATATAGACTGCCGATTCTGTATTTTAGCAGGTAGGTAGTGCCAAGGAGTTACTGAGTGGAAGCCTATTTCTATGTGAAGTTCGCCCATATTATTGGCGCGGCAATCATATTTGGYACAGGTGTTGGCCTCGCATTCTTTATGTGGACCAGTTATCGGGCTGAAAATTTGACCGAGCGGCTGTTTGTAGCGCGCTGGGCAGTAAAAGCAGAATTTATATTCACCCTTCCAACTATATTGATCCAGCCCGCTACTGGTTTCTTCATGGTAGTATTGCTGGATTTCGAGCCAACTGAAGACTGGCTGATTATGGCCTACAGCCTTTTCACGTTTATCCTGCTCAGTTGGGTACTTGTGATGTGGCTGCAAATAACACTCCGCAATATGCTCGCAACCTCTATAGCTGACGGAGTGGAATTACCCCCAACGTATGATGCACTCTTTCGGAAGTGGTTTGTTCTGGCTATTCTGATTTTTATAGGCCGGATCAGCATCTTCTATGTGATGGTCGCTAAACCAGAGCTATAGGGACTAAACCACCATTGAAACGTGTGATGATTATTGGCGGGTACGGCAATTTTGGTGGCTACTCGGCGCGCCGATTATCAGCTAACGCGGCTATTCAACTGGTGTTGTCCGGGCGCTCAGACGCCAAGGCTGAAGCTTTTGCAAAGACGCTCACGGATGCTGTTCACCCCGTGCTGACGCACGCATTTGACTTCCGCACAGGCATTGCAGCGGCCCTAGGCGCTATGAGACCCGATATTGTGCTCCACACTTCCGGGCCTTTTCAAGGTCAGGATTACGGTGTTGCAGAAGCGTGTATTGCGGCGGGGGTTCACTATCTGGATTTGGCAGACGGTCGTGACTATGTTGTAAATATAACGACCTTAGACGCCGCGGCAAAAAAGGCCGGTGTTTCCGTCATTTCTGGCGCTAGCAGTGTTCCGGCGCTGACATCAGCGATAATCGATCATGCTTTGTCAAAATTCGAGGCCCTACACACGGTGGAATACGGCATTGCCATTGCACAGAACTCAGCGCGCGGACTAGCAACCACAAAAGCAGTACTTGGTTATGCAGGTGAAGCATTTTCTACAATCGTAGACGGCAAGACATCACAGATATACGGGTGGCAGGATTATCACTTCCGTACATTGACCGGAGCAGGCAGACGGGGCTTCGGTAATTGCAATATCCCGGACCTAAGCCTTTTTCCGTCTCGTTACCTCTCGCTGAAAACACTGCGGTTCTATGCGGGGCTTGAGGTGCCTCTGGTGCAGCGCGGCCTATGGCTGCTGTCGTGGCTAAGGCGCTGGAAACTGTTGCCGTCGATAGCCCTTTTCTCAAGGCCGTTGCTTTCAGCGTCAAATCTATTTGATCGCTTTGGCAGTGGCACAAGCGCGCTTTTCATGGTTTTGACAGGGGGCTCTTCGGGCGGCAGTGATAGGAGCACCGAGAAAACCATACGGTTTGATCTGCTGGCGCGGCGCGGCGACGGCGTTCATATCCCCTGCATTCCAGCTATTTTGATTGCTGAGAAACTTGTGGCCCAAACATCTGACGCGCGGCAAATACCGCTCGGTGCGCAGCCTTGTATAGGTCTGTTACGGTTGGACGAAGTTCTAACGGCACTAGAGCCGCTAGATATTACCTGTACCTTCACTGAATAGCGCCGTTCAACACACAGCATTCGTTGCTTAGTATGATCTATTGGTGCAGTATTCAGGCCTCTTTGTCGCATTTTCCACAACATAAGGCGCGCTGAAATGGATCTTGTTGGTATACGCACATTTTGCAGAACTGTTGAAGAGGGCAATCTCACTGCCGCGGCAAAGGTGCTGAATATCACCAAGTCGGTGGCCAGCCGACGTATTCAGATGTTGGAAAACGATTTGGGGGTGAAGTTGTTGGTACGCTCAACGCGCGGTGTTACAGCCACGGAAGCTGGTTCGAAATTTTACGAACGCACGGTCTGCATTTTGGCCGATTTAGAAGAGGCCAAGCAGGCCGTTTCCACTGATATGCAGCAGTTGGTCGGTACGATCCGATTGGCAGCCCCCCGTAGTTTTGCCGATAGCAGCCTGCACGATGCCCTGATAGCCTTTATGGAAGAGCACCCAGACTTGAAGCTGGATATGAACCTAACCGACAAAATGGTCGACATATCTGGCGGTGGGTATGATGTAGCACTGCGAATTTCGAATTCACTACCGGATACTGCGCTTGTGGCCAAGAAGTTAACGGCGCTTAGGTCTCATGTTGTGGCGTCGCCTAGTTATCTTGCTAAATACGGCACCCCGTTGGTGCCTGAAGACCTAACGAAACACCGCTGTGCGATCTACGCCAACGTAGATGCCACAGCGCAGTGGCGCTTTGCGGCGGGCAAAAAATTTCGCTCCGTTAAGGTCGATGGGCCGCTGACCTCCAATTCGGGCACGTCGCAACGCGCCGCCGCCATACAGGGGATGGTCATTGCGCTATTACCGCGTTTTTTTGTGAAAGAGGCGCTCAACAGCGGTGCGCTGGTTGAAATATTGGTGGAGTGGCCACACCCGGCACCAACCCTGTACGCTTTGTACCAGGACCGCCAGCACCTGCCACTAAAGGTACGTACGTTGATGCAGTTTTTGTCCAATTGGTACAAGAACCAGGAACTTGATTTGTAACATACACGAGTATTGTTCGAAATTATGCAACACAGAATCGTGTATTAAGTCCCTACTGTCGCCTTTAGAAACCCTTATCTTGTTGTAATAAGAACAACAGGAGACATATCATGGGATTACTCATAGACGGAAAATGGGCCGACACTTGGTACGACACCAAATCAAACGACGGCAAATTTGTACGTGATGCCAGCCAGTTCCGAAACTGGATAACAGCTGACGGTAGCGCAGGGCCAACGGGTAAAGCTGGTTTCACGGCAGAAGCCGGGCGCTATCATCTTTATGTTTCCCACGCTTGCCCATGGGCCCAACGAACAATGATTTACCGCAGCTTGAAGGGCCTGCAAAAGTTCATCAGCATATCAGTGGTCGGAATGACCATGCTTGAGAACGGCTGGACATTTGATCAAGCTGACGGCAGTACCGGTGATGCTCTGTTTGCAGCAGACTTTCTTCACCGGCTGTATACAGGTGCTGATGCTTCTTATTCCGGCCGGGTTACGGTTCCTGTGCTTTGGGACAAAAAGCTTAATGCCATCGTTAGCAACGAATCTGCAGATATCATCCGTATGTTTGGCAGTGCTTTTGACGCCATTGGTGCAACTAAACTTGATTTGTTGCCGGACGCCAAACTTGAGCAGATTGAGGCCTTGAATGCCGAGATCTACCCAGCGATCAATAACGGTGTGTACCGAGCAGGGTTTGCCACGAGCAGCCAAGCCTACAGTGAAGCTGTTACCGCCTTGTTCCAGAAATTGGACGAGCTCGACAGCCAGCTTTCAGACCAGCGTTACTTGACGGGTAGTCAGATAACTGAAGCGGATATCAGGCTATTCACCACTTTGGTGCGGTTTGATCCGGTCTATGTTGGGCACTTTAAATGTAACATTCAGCGGATAGCCGACTATGCGAACCTGTCCGGATATGTGCGGGATATTTACCAGATCCCGGGCGTTAAAGAGACGGTTCATATGGACCATATTAAAACACATTATTACGCAAGCCACGGCACGATCAACCCAACGGGCATCGTACCCATCGGCCCTGTGGTGGACTATCTAGCACCTCACGGCAGAGGGCGGCTTGTAACAGGAAAGGCGGCTTAAGATGAAACAGAGACGCATCAAAAATCTGATCGCAGCGCAAACACTGCCCGAAGGGCGCGGTATGACAGTGCACCGCACTATAGGCACTCGGTCCGTGGCGGACCTTGATCCCTTCTTGCTGCTCGACGAAATGGACATGCCACAAGGCAGCAACGGTGCAGGGTTTCCTGAGCACCCACACCGGGGCTTTGAAACCGTAACCTATATGCTGGAAGGTCAGATGGAGCACAGAGACCAAACAGGAAGCCGTGGGATTATCGGCCCAGGCGATACTCAGTGGATGACAGCTGGGCGCGGGATTGTGCACAGTGAAATGCCAGTTGCAAGCAATGAGACCCTGCGTGGTTTTCAATTGTGGGTAAACCTTCCCGCAGCCCAGAAAATGATTGCTCCGCGCTATCAGGATATTGGCGCTGATCAGCTGCCGTTTGTGCAGGGTGCTGGGTATACGGCGAAGCTACTTGCGGGTGACTTGCTCGGTGAAAGAGGGCCGATTAGTGAAGTGAAAATCCAACCATTTTTCGCAGATATCCGGCTGACCAAGGATGGTACCATCACCCTTCCGGTGCAGCTTGGCCATACGGCCTTCCTATACGGCATCGATAGTGATCTCACGGTTGCTGGCATGCCGGTGCCGTCGCGCACCCTTGCAGTGCTTACAGGCGGTGACAGTGTGCAGATCACTGGCAAAGAAGGCACGCGGTTTATTCTGGTCTCAGCCCAGCCAATCGGCGAACCAATTGCCCGTATGGGGCCCTTTGTGATGAATACGCGAGCAGAGATTAAAGCCACAGTGCGGGATTGGAACAATGGCACTTTCCTCCGGCAAGAAGTCCCTGCTTCGCAGTCTGGCTCTTAGCCAGCAATAAGGTGCCTTTCTTGAGCCTTTAAAACAAAACAGGCGGCACCTTTAAGTGCCGCCTGTTGAGATTAGTGACTTCCGAAATTAGAAGCTGGTGCGGTACACAGCTCCGAATGTACGCGGTTGGTTAGTGCGGAAACCAAGCCGTGCCCTGCCGCCGCGCTCGCGGTCAAAAGACAGATTGGCATTCTCGTCGAATATATTATTCACATAGAGAACCACTTCCCAATCATCGTTGAAGATACCAAAGCTTAGGTTTGCAGTCTGGTATGAGTTCAGCTCCAGATCCAGCGTTGTGGTATCTGCCCCGGATGCACCGCCAAAAGCGAGGCCCGAGGTAAAGATACCTGCGCCGGCTTCTTGGTCACTTGGCTGGGTGAACAAGCTGCCGCGGTGTGCGAAGGTGCCGAGAACATAAGCTTCCATCCCGTCGCCAGCGATATCGAACTCAAAGGTATAGCTTGCTGTTGCACCAAGCGTGAACTCAGGCGTGGAGGCAAGGCGGTTGCCGTCGCGCACGCCGCCCAAAATGGACCCGCCACTTTCCACATCAGAATCGAACTCTGATTCCAAAATGCTACCAGCAAAGGAGAAATCAAAGCCTTCGCCAACGCGGGCTTTCATTTCGAACTCAACACCTGCCGTATGGGCTTTGGGTACGTTAAAAGTAATCCGCGAAGAACAAGAACCAGCATCAAGTGTGACCTGTAGGTTGTTGATGGTGGTGTAAAAGGCAGCCGCGTTAAAGGACACGGCGCCTGTATTGACCTTCACACCGACTTCGTAGTTCCATAAGCTTTCGTCGCCGTAAGCCTGGAAGTTACCGAAGGTTACGACATCTTCGTCGTTACAGAGCGGTGTGTTGAGCGGATCGTTCACGCCGCCAAGCCGGAAGCCTTTTGATACTTGGGCGTTCACTGTTACTTCGTCATTCACGTCATAACTGGCCAGAAAGCGGGGTGTGAAGCCGCTTGAACTTGTCTCGTCAACTTGATCAACTGTACCAGACCCAAACAGGCCTACCTGATCGATCTCGCGTTCTTCTTTAAAGTCATAATAGCGGCCGCCGAAGGTGACGTGCAGCTGGTCTGTGAAGTCGTAGCTTATTTCGCCAAATATAGCGATTTGTTCAAGCGAGAACGGTAACTCGGAGAAGAACGGCGAATCTACTGGGCCTACACCGAGACTAGCACCAACTGCTGTGCCTGCGCCGAGCGCAGCGTCAGTTGCTGCATCGTAGCCGGGTGTTGGTAGGGTTTGCTGGTAGAAGCGGTCGGTATCAGCGTAAAAGCCACCGATCATCCACTGCAGAGGGCCGTCGCCGTTTGAACTAAACCGYAGTTCCTGAGTGAACTGCTGTACCTGTGTGGTATCCCGCAGGTTAGACGGCAGCAGAACAGCATCGTTYGCGAAGTTCAAGTCGATCGACACACTGCCTGTAAGGGCACTGGCATCGCGGCTGACAAGAATGTCGCGGTCCGTATAGCTAGATATCGCTGTTACATCAAAGCCTTGAAAGCTTGCCTCGATATTTAAATCAATAATCAAAGTTTCGTCTGAGAAACCTTCATCAAGCAGAAGGAATTGCTGACGGTCTTCGAAGGTGACTGGCGCGCGGCCATTGGTTGCTGAGGCATCGGTAAACTGGTTGGCAAAAACGTTGAATACTTCCTGTCGGTTGAAACCGTCAGTATCGATTTCCTGATAAATTACACGCGGAGTGATGGTGATGTTATCGGAAGGCTGGAGCGTGATGGCAATACGCCCGCCCGTCCTGTTGCCGCTGTTTACGTTTTCGTCGATGGTGCCGCCTTCACGAAGCGCATCAATAAAGCCACCATATTCTGTGTGGTATGCAACGGCGCGAAGGGCGCCAACACCGTCTCCAAACGGTAGGTTGAGCATGCCTTTTACCGAGCCGCCGAGGCCGCCGCCACTGATCTGGTTAAGGTCAGCTTCGAAGCTACCTTCAAACTCTTCCACATTGGGCTGGTTGGTGATGTAGCSWWTRSYSYYMYYRRYARAGSSNGWTCCARRNAGSGNTSMNCKYGYGSRYCACNGAARCANTWCRMNCWCGSYKYMKWTCGWMWWRAWSSWRRYCCRGNNGKWGAWGWKRNNGMMWKCGARMWYNCWGRTYSGWCTWGWTMNCNASMYCRACSNTGMNTCYWTAACNCSMRGYWGRKMSCSTWSWRTYTGWCCTKCNGNNAYWSCKYGGWKCGRKMMTYGRCYTTGGCCAGGGCCCAGGTTTTGAATGGTGAGGCCCGCGACATTACGGGCAAGATCTTCAAGTGTCTTTGCACCAGAGCGCTGGATGTCTTTTTGTGACTGAGCATTGATCGAAAAGGGTACGTCCTTAATCGTTGAACTCCGCTTGGTGGCGGTAACCACGATTTCTTCTAGTAAGTTGTTGTCATCTTGGTTCACGGCAGCCGCAGCCGCAGAAGCCGCAGAGGTGACAGAGGCAGCAGTTACTGTGGTTAGCCCTTTGACCATTAAACTTGCGAGTGAAACATCTGCCTCGGCGAGGTTATCTCTGTACTCCGAGGCAGTATGTCCCGCCAGTGATGCATAGTCAGATGTATCCCGGTCGTTCCGTATTATGGTGATGGTATCACCTGCCTCTACCCGGTAAGCGAGGCCTGTATTATGAAGGATATTCCTGAGGGCGTTATCAGTGGTGGTTTCGCCGCGATAGGAAGGGACTGTGTGGCCGGTGAGTAGGCCGCTGCTTGCAACAACTTGAAAGCCGGACTGAATAGAAAAGTCGATTAAGGCGCTCTCCAAAGACTGCTGCTTAATGGTGAACTGCTGAGTGTTTTGTAGGTTTTGAGCCGAAGCTGAAACTGTGCCGGCTATTGATATCAGGATCGCGGCATAGGCGACTGTTCCCCGCAGTCGTTGCCTTAATGATGTAAGTGGACGCATTATCTTTCCCCGTATAATTTGTTTTTTTCAGTGCACCCCGGAAAATTTGCTTGTGGTGAAAAAGGGGTGACATAATTTTAACGTTTGAGAGTCGGATAGCGGAAATTCCCGCGCTTGGTTTTTCGGGCTTCGTGCCTGCGAAGTATTTTTACGAATTACACCAAATACGCTAACCCCGTTGCAGGAAAAGGGTTAGCGGCCGAACGTGTGGAGCTTTTTTCGTCCACAAAAATATTTTAATTGATAGTGTTCAACAAGCGATTCAAACTTATCAATCTTGCGCTGAACGCAGTAGTTTTTTGCCAAACTTAGCAAAATCGTGGCGCGCATTGTTTCTTCTATTTTGAGTTTTTCAGCCAATTCCAGCATTTGAGCAAGCACAGTTTCTTCACTGGCGCCTTGTCCAGTCAACCCATAGAGAGAGAACAATTGCTTTAAATAATGTAAGGTCTCTTCTGTATCTTGATTTTCAATTTTCGTTAGCCGGATGCTTTCCAGAGTGAGCGGAATCGCCTGAGCATATAGGCCGTCTGCGATAAGAAGTTTGTAATATAGCTGCCGCGCATCAGCAGTTGCAGTATGCGCTACGCCTAGCTTTTCTTTTGCTACTGTATAAGCCGCCTCAACATTCACACTGGCGATCGCTAGCTTGTTGGCTCTGCTAAGGTAWSMGTGATACCGATTAAGCAGTAATATGTATCGGACCTCATCTGTGCTCCACAGCCCAACGGCGCCTTTCACGGCTTTCCTCGAGTATAGTATCGCCCATTTGAGTTTGTTTTTTTGCGCGGCCCGTTCAGCCTTCACTAACAGATTCTCGACTTTCTGGATGGACCAGCTAGCTTCTTCGGCCCGTGCCTCAGCCTGAGTAAACAAGATGAAACACAAAGCAAAGACTAGGCTTTTTGAGTTTGGTCTTTGTAGCCCCGTCGTAGTCATACCCGCCCCGAAGAATAAGGGAAAAATTTATTTTTTTTTAAGATACAAGGTTTTGACTTCCTGTTTCAGTTTATAATTCGTTTAACGGGTGTGATATAATAATTTTCATTGCAATTGGATGCAAGAAAAGCACGAATAGATGAACGCGGAGAGTTAGGGATATTGAAGGTTGCTTCACAAAAAGTGATACAGATGACTGGGGAAGAAGAAGGCCACCAAGCTGCAAGGGAAAGTGAACCCGAATGGCGGACGCGCGTTGAGGAGTTGTTCTTGGCGCACAATCGAAATTTAGTTGGTTTCCTTATGCCTCGGCTTCAGTCAGAGCAAACTGCGCGAGATATCGCGCAGGAGGCTTATGTGCGGCTACTGCAGTTGGAGAAGCCAGACAGCACCAATTTTCTTAGGGCGTATCTTTATAAGATCGCCAGTAATTTAGCGATTGACCATATCCGTAAAAAGGGCCGCGATAGGGCTTATATAGCCCAGAGCGCATTACCTGAACTTTCTATTGCTGCTACGCAGGAACGTTCCATCAGTGCTAAGCAAGAACTGGCAATGGTCAGAGCGGCAATTGGCGAGCTGCCAATTAAGTGTCGCAAGGCTTTTTTGCTGGCAAGGGTACATGGTTGGTCATCCCGGCGTATTGGCGGTCACTTAGAGGTAACTGACCGCATGGTCCGTCTGTATATAGTTAGAGCACTAGAGCATATACAATTGAAAATAAGCAGTGCAGCCCAGTGCGACGTAWACGATGAAGAAATTAACGATGGCCGATAATAAAACAAAACAGATGATATCAGTGGATGATGTGGCACGTGACTGGTTCGCCCGTCTTTACGTCGAAGACCCTACGGTAGAGGATATTGCTCTTTGGCAGCAATGGATCAATGAAGCCGAAGAAAACGCGGCAGCATATCAACGTGTATCAAGTGTATGGGAAGCGTCCGAGCGTCTTCTTGTAGATTCGGTGCAATCTATTTCTTTTGAATTTTCCGAACGGAAAACGTCGTCATCATCAGACGATTATACCGGTAAAGAAAGTGTTTCCGATTATTTGAGCAGCAAAGCAGGTCGCGAAGCACATGCTAAACCGGCTGCCTCAATTTATCATATTTTTGCCCGCAAGTGGCCTGTTGAACTCAAAAGCGTCGCGGCCTCAATCGCGGTGATGGTGATCAGTATAGGGGTTTGGTTCTCTGTGGCTCAACCGCAGGAAAATGTTACTGATACGCGTATCGAGACAGCGATTAACACTGGAGCGATTGAACATCAGTCTGCTCGCTTGTCGGATGGCTCGCAAGTCGATGTTGGGGCCTCTAGTGCTTTGCAAGTACAATTCGGTGAAAAACGCAGGAATATTACACTGGCGCACGGCGAAGCCTTTTTTGAGGTCGCACCAGATGCGGCCCGGCCTTTTACTGTCATTACGCCGCTCGGAGACGTTGTTGCCATTGGCACAGCCTTCAATGTGAAGCTGAACGACGACCGTATTATCGTTACAGTGACTGAAGGTAAAGTTGGCCTTAATTTAAAGCAAAACCCTGACCTTGTGGTAAGCGATATTGCTGATGAACGGTCCTTTCAGGAGTTTGCCAGTTACATTGTTGCAGGACAAGAAGCTGTGTTTACAGAAGAAGCAGGACTTGCGGTTGCTGTTGCGGCACCAGAAGCGCAAAGCGTGCCGTGGCGTGAAAAGCGCCTAGTGTACCGAACAGAGCAGATGAAATACGTTTTGGCGGATTTAGCGCGCTATTCTGACTATAACTTTACCGTATCAGGCAGCCGCGTTGCTGGCCTGTTGTACTCGGGTACGGTACGTACAGACCGGATCGAAGATTGGCTAAATGCGTTGCCTCAAGTATTTCCTGTCGAAGTTCAAATACTAGAAAATCATGTATCTATTCATTTTGCGGAAAAACCTGAGGAGTAACCTAGTTTAGCCGTAGACTCAGCCCAATCTAACGGAATTTGACGGGTAGATGCTGTTTTATGAAATAGCTTTTGGTTTATTACTGACGCAGTCAACGCAAATTTGGTAATAACAAGTGCTTTGAGGCTACATAATAGAGGCGCCAGGCAGGACCTCCGGAAAAGGGCGGGAACCAATTGGCCCCGCCCTATTTCTTATGGATACGGCTCTAAGAAGTTACCGCAATATTGACCTCAAGTGTCTTGCAGCAAAAGATAGTTTGGCCACCGTCAGCATCCCTGAAGAGCTAAGGTCATCAAGCAACCGTTCAGCCCTGATAATCCGCGTAGCATGGTCAGCTTCCCATGCGTTCGTGGCTTTCTTAGCTGTTTTACTGACTGCTTGGTGGCACACTTCTTCCACGTGGGTGCGCTGTTGGTCGGCCAAGTCATCGATGATGGAACCGATCGCGAGCACCTCCCAGTGATCATCGGGCATGATGCGCTCAGCGCGCTGTTTTAGCCAGTCAAAGCCAAGTTTTCCGCCAAGGGCGAAGTGGACGGTCGCTACATAATCAACTGTTTTGCCAGTTTCTTCTGCGACAGCGATAATATCCGGGCCGCTGCTCAGCACTTCGAAGGCTGCCACAAAAGTGGCAAGGTCATTGCCAACGCCTGTTGCGACAAGGGCATCGTGCCGGTTGGAGAAGGCTTCCTGCGCTGGTTTGCTTAAAATATCCTGCTTAATAGCGAACAGCTTTTTAAACGGTTTGCGGAAACGATCTACCAAACCGCTGACGCTGAAGGGGCGCTCGATATTTCGCAGTACCCAAAGCACTTGCGTTTTCAGGCTGTCAGACACCGATTGGTGCATGTCGCTTTGGGTGGAGGCCATTACTTTGTAATCCAGCGCATTGATCGCGTCCCACTGAATYTGCAGGCCAAATATTTCGCGTACTGCAACAAAGGCCGCGACGATGTCTTCCACCGCCAGTCCGGTTTCTGCTTTCACTTCATAGACAAAAGTAAGACCAGCCCAGTTAACCACTTCGTTGGCAAGGACAGTGGCTATAATTTCGCGGCGTAGTCGGTGCGTTGAAAGTTCGTCCGCAAAGCGTTCCCTAAGCGCGGTGGGGAAGCCCCATTCTAACTCTGCCTGCAGGATGGGCTCGTCGATTAAATCGCTTTTTACCAGTGTGTCGAGCAGCGACATTTTGGCATAGGCTAAGATTGTAGAAAGCTCTGGCCGGGTGAGGCCGCGTTCGTTTGCTGCTAGTTCAGCGAAGCCTTCGTCCGTTGGGATATATTCGATTTCGCGGTTTAATCCGCCATCACGTTCAAGGGCGCGGACAAGGCCAAGGTGGTATTCGCGCGCAGATACAGCCTGCGCCTGCGCCAGTGAAATYGCTTGTGTTTGCAAGTAGTTATCTGAAAGGCATATGTCGCCGACTTCATCGGTCATGGAGACAAGTAGGGCATTTCTATCTTCTTGTTTCAGGGTGCCGTTTGTAATGGCGGCCTGAAGAAGGATCTTGATATTCACCTCTTTGTCGGAACAGTCCACACCAGCTGAGTTATCGATAAAGTCAGTATTCAGTCTGCCGCCCTTGCGGGCAAACTCAATGCGGGACCGCTGGGTCATGCCCAAGTTGCCGCCTTCACCAATGACCTTGAACTTAAGCTCGCTGCCAGTAACCCGCAATACGTCGTTCGCGCGGTCGCTTACTTCCTGGTCGGTTTCGTCGGTTGCACGCACATAGGTGCCGATGCCGCCGAACCAAAGCAGGTCAGCCTCGGCCTTAAGGATCAGGTTGATCAAGTCATTTGGCGCAACAGCGTCTGCCTTAACGCCCAGCCATTCCTTGATTTCCTTCGTCAGCGAGATTGATTTGTCCGCGCGRGAAAACACGCCGCCGCCCGCCGATATTAGGTCACYATTATAGTCTGCCCATGTCGAACGCGGCAGCTTGAACATGCGGCTCCGTTCTTTCCAGGCGGCTTTGGTATCCAGAGGTTCCGGGTCGATAAAGATATGTAGGTGGTTGAAGGCTGCTTTCAGGTGAATGGTTTTCGATAGCAACATACCGTTACCGAAAACGTCGCCTGACATGTCACCGACCCCAACAACGCTGAAGACGTCTTTCTGGGTATTGATGCCCATTTCGCGGAAGTGACGCTGTACGCTAACCCACGCCCCTTTGGCAGTGATGCCCATTTTCTTGTGGTCGTACCCTTGTGAGCCGCCAGAGGCGAAAGCATCATCAAGCCAGAAGCCTTTATCTGCAGAAATACCGTTGGCTATATCCGAGAAAGTGGCTGTGCCTTTGTCTGCGGCAACCACCAGGTAGGGATCATCGCCGTCGTGGCGGATTGTATCCTTTGGCGGCACGAGTTTGCCATCGACCAAATTATCTGTGAGGGACAGCAGGCTGGTGATGAAAGAGCGGTAGGAGGCAACGCCTTCTTTCATAAAGGCATCTCTGTCGTTCATTGCTGGTAACATCTTCGGATAAAAACCGCCTTTGGCTCCTTGTGGTACAATAACAGCATTTTTCACCTGCTGCGCTTTCACCAGGCCAAGAACCTCTGTGCGGAAATCCTCCCGCCGGTCAGACCAGCGCAAGCCACCACGGGCGATCGGGCCACCACGTAGGTGCACGCCTTCAACGCGCGGTGAATAAACCCAAATTTCCGCGTGAGGCTTAGGCAGAGGTGCTTCTTCGACCATGCGAGAGCTGATCTTACAGGCGAAAGCACGCTCATCAACGCCTTCAAGCACTCCTGGCTGGTAGAAGTTGGTGCGAATTGTTGCTTCGATCACATTGAGGTAGGCGCGCAGAATGCGGTCATGATCGAGGCTCTGTACAGCTTCCATCTGCGTGCGGATATCGATCACAATATTGGTCGAAAGTTCCGTCCGGTTGCCCTTTCCGTAGGATGGGTCAAAACGTACCTTAAACAAAGCCACGAGCTGGGCCGAAATGGAGCTGTGCTCGACCATGCTGTCAGCGATATAATCTGGCGTATAGCCCATACCTAATTGACGTAAATATTTGCCGTAAGCGCGCAGGATGATAATTTCTTCCCAGCTCATTGCACAGGACAAGACCAGCTCATTAAAGCCGTCATCTTCTGCAATGCCGTGCCAGACATTGATGAAAAGCTCTTGGATCAAAGGTTTGATGCGTGAAAGTGGGAAGTTGCAGCCTTCTACACGTTCGAGGGCAAAATCATGGATGAAACTAGTCGCATCGCCGCCCATTTCATAGGAGTGTTCCGACAGCACTTTAAAACCAATATCTTCCAGGACTGGCATGCAGTCCGAAAGCGCGATTAAATGGCAGCCGTGATATATCTTTAGCCGGTAATGGAATTCGCCGTCGCCTAGGTGGCGGTAGAAGTCCACCTGTAGATCATCTTTACCGGAAAGCTCCTCCAATTTGCATACATCGTACGCAGCTTGAGGTGGGGTGAAGGCTTCACGGTACGAGGCGGTGAAGCGCACTTTATAAAGATGATTAAGCCAGTTGCCACGTTCTTCGCCGTAATGCTCTACCAGTGCGTGCCGCAACCTATCAGACCAGCCCTGCGTCGCCTCAGCGATGAGTTTGTTGATTTCCTCGATATCAACGGCAGGCACTTCGCCAGGCGTCGTCCGAATAATGAAATGCCACCGGGCCAAGGGTTCTTCACTAAGCTTGGCGTAATATACGGATACTTCGCCGTTATAGGCATCGCAGAGAATATCTGCAACGGCTGTACGAAGCCCGGAATGGTAGCTCTCGCGCGGTACATAAACCAGCGCAGAAACGAACCGTTCAAATTGGTCAGGCCGGATAAAGGCTTTTGGCCGTGGCCGTTCAAGTAATTGCAATACGCCCATTGCGGTATCAAACAGCCAGTCGTCATCAACTTGAAAAAGCTCGTCGCGTGGGAATGTCTCTAAAATATGAGCGAGCGCTTTTCCGGCATAGCTGCGGCCGCCGTAGGCAGCGCGTTCTTCAAGCCGCGCAACTTTTTTGCGGATCATAGGTACTTCGTGCGCGAATTGGCTATAGGAGAGCGACGTGAACAAGCCAACAAAGCGCCGTTCGCCGATTGCCACGCCTTCAGAATTGAAGATTTTCACGCCGATATAGTCAAGGTGAGAATGCCGGTGCACAGTTGATTTTACATTGGCCTTTGTAATGATTAGCGGGTCTGGCTGGGCCAAGAAGTGCCGTATTTCATCGGACATTGGCGTCAGACCGTCACGGCCTCGCAACACATAACGGGAAGAATCGCGCAGGATACCCAGCGCGCTGTCTTTTACCTGGGTGAAGTCGAATGTTTCAGGATCGCCCTCAAATCGGTATTCCCGGAAGCCAAGGAACGTGAACTGGTCGGCGCCSAGCCAGCGAAGAAGCTTRATGGTTTCGTCTACTTCTTCCGCTGGTATTGGTGGCGGATTGACCGTAAGCGACGCAACTGTTTCGTCGATTTTGGCCAACATGGCCTTCCAGTCTGTTACCGCGGAACGTACGTCCCTCAGTGTGCCGCGCAGCGTTGCCTCAATTTCCGCGAGCGCCTCTTTATCGGATTGGCCATCAATTTCGATGAACATGAAGCTTYCGCGTATACGAGGTGTGTCTTTGTCGAAGCTATGGCCCCCATCTTCTTTGCGGCCAACCTCCAAGATCGGATGGTGCATCATACGGATTGTATGGCGCAGTGTGGTTGCCAAGGCGCCCGTAATAGAATCGACCAAAAAGGGCATATCATCATTGATGATCTGGATAACCGTTGTTTTTGTGTTCCARCCRTYAGTKTCRCCGCGAGGGTTGATAATYGAAACAAYCTCSGTRCCAACKBCRCGRTTTKCSCCGCTYTCCCAGAYGCTRATGGCWATWGCRTACAGTTCCTCGCTGCTACGTTCCAGCAGGTCATCAGGGCAGGAGACGGCATAAAATCCGCTCAAAAAAGCTTCAAAGTCGGTGAGTTTTTGGCCCTCAAGTTTGCCTTTGCAGACCTTTAGGACGGAACTTAGAATGTCTTTTATTTTATCGTCAGCGGTCACTGTTTTGTCCCTTCGTAACCTGGCTGGTTGCCTTGCCTAATTTTAGGTCTCTTTTTTGGGCGTTGCTAAATGCCGAACCGCGGCATCAAGCGTGGAATTTGGTGCATTTGCTTTTTCTATTAGATCCACGGAACCGTCTTGATTGCGGCGTGCAAGGATCAAACAAAATTCAGCCTCAAAAGAAATATCTTTAAGATTTTTCGCGGGTAGCGCCCTAAGCGCTTCGGCGGCTTGCTGCTGGCGAATTTGGGCAGAGGTGCCGCTGTCGCCGCGCTTGAACGCACGTTCTTCCTGCACGCAACCTTTAATGCCGCCGTTAACGGATTTGAGGAACGCAGCGACAGAAGCACTGGTTTCGCCGTGCCGTACAGCATATGCAAGCGCCGCAGCATACTCCGTAAGCCGTGTTTTGTCGTACGTGGTTCCGAAAACCAATTTCAATACTGGTGTAAAGGGCGCGCGCGTTTGTGCCTTTAGATTGGCGTCTTCAAGCACGGCTTGATAGGCCGCTAGGTTCTCCTGCGCGCCTTCATAGAGCGCAAGCGCACTTGCTAAGGCGCTGTATAAGCTGCTGCGATTGCCGTTATCCATATGAACAATGCTGTCGGCCGCTCGTTGCCCAGCGCTCAGAAGGCCGTTAAGCGCATCAAGATTTACGTCGGCCTCGACAGGGTCTGTTTCCTGTCCGGATACGTTCTCTAGTACCGCTGAAATGTCACTATCAGCTGCCGTGTCCATTGGCTTAGTATCATCAGGGGCTTCCTCGTGGGAGCCGGCCGCCGTGTCTGAAGCCGCTGAAATTTCGGCTGCCTCAGATRCCGGCGCTTCAGTGGTTTCTTCAGTGGCCTCCATAGGTACTGTTGTTTCAACTTGCCCCTGTGATGTCCCGGGTTCAAGGAACATCACAGCATCGGAAGCGTCCTCAGGCTGCGCCTCTTCCTCTGGTGACTGGAAGCCTGCGACAACCATCATGAAATGAGGGGCGCTGCCATCTTGTGAGAAAGGCAACATTGTGCCGCGGCAGTTTATCCCGTCTTCCAAAAACTCAAATTCTGCTGCTTTTTTTCGCGCTTCATGGTCTGCAAAYTGGTCTAGAAGTGCAAGGGCAAAAGCGGAGCCAGGAAAGTCGGCTAAATTGCATCCAACGGACAGCTCTGCGTCGATCAGGCTTGCTATCTCTTCCCCAATAAACCGAACAATCGTAGCGTCTTGTTTAAACTCTAATAGCAAACTTTTGCTGCGAAACGGCTTGAGGTCTTCGGCGCGCATCTCAGTAAAAAGGGGGTAATCGCGTTCAGCCTTAAGGGTGTGCCAATAGTCAAACGCCTGCAAATGCAGCCGTCTTTCAGAGCCACTATAAGTATCATCCTGCGAAAAGTCGTCTTGCATGCCGTCGGCCTGCTTTGTTTGCTAACTTGGGTGCGGAAAAGCCATCGGAAATTGTAAGGCAATCTAAACGTTTACGTTTTGACTCTGGCGCCTGATAATTATTGCACCAGTCGTGAAAACTGGCAAGCAGTACCTGAAAAAATAGACAACTTTTTTGTTGCCTGACGCTAAGCGTCCTTGGACACGTTGATGGGCGCGGGCGTTATGCTAAAATTGGTAGCCAAGGTAGGTATGAACATTGTCTTGCCCAAAGCGTGTTTTTAGGCGACATTTAAATGTCTCATTGGAAAACAGAGGGAGGATATTGATGTCGCTCGATACATGGCAAAGTCTGACATCGATGTTTTACGATCAAGTAGAAAAATACGGTGATAAAGGGCTTCTTTACACGAAAAAGGAAGGTGCCTGGCAGGGCCTGAGTTGGCGTGAAGTCGCTGATCAGGTTACCAAACTCGCTGCAGGTCTTGAGAAGATGGGCATTGAAGCAGGTGACCGTGTTGTTCTTGTCAGCGAAAACCGACCAGAATGGATGATTGCTGACTTTGCGATCATGTCGATCGGCGCGATCACGGTGCCAACCTATGTGACCAATACTGAGCGGGATCATCTTCATATATTAGAAAATAGCCGAGCAAAAGCAGGTATTGTTTCAAATAATACGCTGGCGCGYACTTTTTTGATGGCCGCTCACCAATCAGACTGTTTGCTGCATACTTTGACGATGGACGAATTTGTCATCGAACAAAAACTGCATGTCGATGTACATCACTGGGATAARGTAATTGGCGACGAACAAGCAGACGTTGCGGGCTACAGAAARCGTGTAAGTACAGTTAAGCGAGATGATATTGCTTGCCTGATTTATACAAGTGGGACCGGCGGCTTGCCAAAGGGTGTGATGTTGCATCACGGCTCTATTATGCGGAACGGCATGGGCGCCTCAACGATGATTGAGCATCTTGGTCTTGAGAAYAATAGTTTTCTATCCTTCYTGCCGCTTAGCCATGCATATGAGCATACCGCAGGCCAATGTTGGCCTATCGGTATTGGYGGTGAGATYTGGTACGCGGARAGCATTGAGAAGCTGGCGGCTAATATGGAAGAAGTACGACCAACAGTTATGGTGGTGGTACCGCGCCTGTTTGAAATGTTGCGTACCCGCATTACTCGAGCGGTTCAAAAAGAAGGCGGCATGAAAGCAAAGATGTTTGATCGCTGTTTGGCTCTGGGCTTTAAAARAMRYYNTGMYGGCCAAAAATTTACTATRTTGGAAAAATTGGAAGATRTGGTCCTTGGCCTGACYGTGCGGCGTAAAGTGCAGCGACAGTTTGGCGGTCGTTTGAAGGCGCTGGTATCTGGCGGGGCGCCGCTGTCGGCTGATGTTGGATTTTTCTTCTGGTCCTTAGGTTTACCGCTTCTTCAGGGGTACGGACAGACAGAAGCTGGTCCAGTGATCAGTGCTAATCCGCCGCAGGATGCGCGGATGCACACGGTAGGCAAAATTTTTGACGGCGTGGACGCTAAAATCGCGGATGATGGTGAGTTGCTTATCCGGGGTGAGCTGGTGATGAAAGGCTATTGGGCGGACGATGCAGCAACCGCAGCCACAATAGTAGACGGTTGGCTGCATACCGGGGACATCGGCATTATCGATGAAGACGGCTATTTGGAGATTACTGACCGGAAAAAAGATCTGATCGTTAATGACAAGGGCGATAATATCTCGCCTCAACGCATTGAAGGCATGCTGGCGCTGGAAGATGAAATTGCGCAGGTCATGGTTTACGGGGACCGGAGGCCTTATCTTGTTGGTCTTATTGTGCCCGATGCCGACTGGACGAAAGAATGGTGCCGTGAAAACGGTAAAAAGCGGTCACTAAAGCAATTGCAAGAGGATCCTGCCTTTAAAAAGGCATTGTCGAAAGCGGTGGGTCGGATCAATGACCGGCTGTCCAATCTTGAGAGAGTGCGGCGGTTTACGATCGCCGACGAGCCTTTTTCGATAGAAAACGAACTTTTGACGCCGACGCTAAAGGTGCGCCGACATTTTGTGAAGAAAAAATACGGCGGAATCCTGTCTAGCCTCTATTAGCGGCCCAATTCACACAGTGAATGTAGACATTACTGTTGTTGTACTGTCAAAAAGGCACTTGGTACTTGTAATCTAAGACATTAATTGTACCCTTCGATCTGTATTCGGAGGGGAATACATGCGCAATAGTTTTGATACAACACATGGCCAACTGACTTTTAGTTCGCACGCTGGTGAGATATCGTTCTTGTCAGACGGTGACATAATGAGCGTGCCGCAGTTTAAGCAGTTGRTCGAGTACCTGGCCGCAAAAGCGCCAGCGGGAGCTCTTCCTTGCCGCCAGGATATCCGACCAACCGAGATCAAAAACTTATTGCCTGATTTTTTCATGTTCGATGTGATTTGCAAAAAAGCGGTACTAAGTGATCTCAAAATACGCCTGCTAGGGACGAAAATTTCGCGTTACTACGGTGACCTTTCAGGCCAGAGTGTCCACGCGTTTGAAAACAAAGCCGCCGTGCAGCGAATTTTTACCTGTGCAACGAAATGCATTGATAAACGGGGCAAAGTAGCAGTTGAAGTGTCCGGGCGTTCCCTGCAGCGAGACAATGTAAAGATCAATGTATTATATTGTCCGCTTAGTGGTCTTGACGGTGAAATTACCCAGGTCATCGGCGTTTTGATTGCTAAGGCCTGAGACTCATATTTTTTTGATCCAGTCTCGTCATGCATCCCCGACCGATGATTTATCAATTCGGGCATTTTATCTCGGCGCCCAGTCCGGGTGCCGTTGATCTGCGCCAAGGGGAATTCCTCGACATTCTTGATTTTGCAAGTAGGGTGACAAGCCACAGTCTACCTTGATGTAGGTAGTAGTTGTGCCTGTAGACCCTAATAGTTGGATCAGCCATGTATAGATTGAAAAGCCTCTCCGTCAGCGCCGTTTTTTTTCTGCTTATTGCCTGCGGTAGCCCTTCGGAAAATGTGATTGCCGTTGAGGAAATTTCAGAACGGTATGTGAAGCTTGTTCTAGCAGTTGGTGCACACGAGCCAGGGTATGTGGACGCCTATTACGGCCCGGCAGAGTGGCAAGAGGCGGTGGAGGCAAACAAACCCACACTCGATGTTTTGCAAAAAGAGGCAAATGATCTGCAATGGGCGCTGACAAGCCATAGGTCGCGCGTATCTGATCCCGTTCAGCAGCAGCGCTTGCGGTTTTTATCAAAACAACTAACAGCCGTTGAAGCGCGTGTGCGGATGATTGGCGGCGAAAAATTTACGTTTGATGAAGAAACCAAACTGCTATTTGATGCAGTTGTACCGCCGGTGGATCAAGCTGATCTGGATAAGTCACTCGCGGCGCTAGACGGCTTGATTGAAGGCGAAGGCACTCTGCAGGAGCGGTTCATCAGATTCAACGACGCTTACACAATTCCTACCGACAAACTGGAAAGTGTTTTTGCCGCTGCTATTCAGGCATGCAAGGCTGAGACAGAAAAATTCATTGATCTGCCGGAAGGCGAAAGGTTTACAAGTGAATTTGTGACCGATAAGCCGTGGTCAGGTTACAATTGGTATCAGGGAAATTCTGTTAGTCTTATTCAGGTAAATACCGATCTGCCAAGCTTGATAGGCAGCGCAGTTAACCTTGGTTGCCATGAAGGATACCCTGGCCATCATGTGTTCAACGCGATGCTTGAAGCCAATTTGGTAAACGACCGCGGCTGGGTGGAATTTTCGGTCTACCCGCTTTATAGCCCGCAGAGCTTGCTGGCTGAAGGCACAGCTAGTTACGGCCGGTTCATGGCTTTTCCTGGTGACGCGCAGACAAAATTTGAAGCCGAAGTGCTATACC